>JBMTWK010000008.1:0-17512 GCA_049452395.1 Prochlorothrix sp.
TCTGAGATACAGTTTTTGTGGGGGAACAGCATTGCCAGCCCTCTGAATCTATTTTGCGCAACCCCAATGAAATCTCTTTTACATCGCTGCCGTTTACAACCTGTTTTAGTGATCCCCTTTGTCGGTCAAATGATTGGGCTGGTGGGGTTAGTGGGGTGGTTATCGTTTCGGGCAAGTCACCATGCTGTGACGAGTTTAGGGACACGTCTGATGTTGGATGTGAGTGGGCGGGTTGCCCAGTATTTGGATAGTTTTAGTGCGGATGCGACCCTGTTACATCGGCTGGCGATCGATGCTAAACAGCGGCAAGATTTGGATTTGGACTTAAGTCGAGACAACCCCGATCGGGATCAACTTCTCCTGCAATGGATTGCCCTCAATGAGCAAATTACCTGGGTTTCCCTTGGCTCAGAGGCCCATGGGGACTACCACGGAGCCTATCGCACGCCGACGGGGGAGTTGCAAGTTGTGATTGCCAATGACCAAACACAACGGGAAGTTTGGTATTACCCAACGGATGGGCAACAGCGCACGTCCGATCGTCCGGTGGAGCGGGAGACCGGACCCTACGACTCGCGATCGCGGCCCTGGTATCAGGGTGCCTATGCTCTGAATAGTCCCGTTTGGAGTGACCCCTACGAAGGATATTCCCTCAATACCAGCTTTATTTCCTTTAGTGCTCCTCTAGTACTTCCTGATCTGGCTCTAGGGTCTATAAAACTGCCGGAATCTGCCACGATTTCCGGTTCTCCTAGGTCTTTGGCGACTGCTGAGGCCGACGAGCCAACGATCGAGCCAACGGTCAAGCCAACGGTCGAGCCAACGGTGATTATGGCCGTTGATATTGCACTGGAGAACTTCAACGCCTATCTCCAAAAGCTTGTCCAGGATGTGGGCGGCGAGATTGTGATTATCAATCGGCAAGGGGAAATGATGGCCACCTCTTTGACTGAGGGCACGCCCACAACGCTGCATGATCCCCCCGCCCTGCCCCAAGCGGTGATCCAGGGTCAGGCTCTGATCCATCAGGACCAGAATTTAATTCTCCATGCTGTGGGTCATCAGATCCAAGCCCAAAAACTGCTAACCGAAGCAACGGAGTTTCCCCAGTTTTGGCCCCAGTCGATCAATAACCAACGCTACTGGGTTAGTCTGCAACCCTACTCTCAGCGGCTGGTGCCCTCGCTTGACTCCCCGCCCCAAGTTCAGGGTGCTGTGCTTCCGCTGGACTGGTTTACCTTGATTATTATCCCAGAATCGAGCTTTATGGCCGGGATTCATGCCAATACCCGTACCACAATTCTGCTTTGTTTGTTAGCCTTGGGGATGTTTAGCCTGACGGGGGCGATGATGGCGCGTTGGATTGTGCGGCCTTTGGAGCATTTGAGCGCAGCGGCCCAGGATTTGGCCCAGGGCAACTTAAATCGCCGGGTCCAGATCGATCGCTGGGATGAGCTGAGGCGGCTGGAAATTGCGTTTAATAACATGGCACAGCAGCTTCGGGATGCCTTCCAGCAAATTGAGGCGAAGGTGGAGGAAAGAACGTGGGAACTGGCCCAGGCGAAGCAAATTCTGGAGCAGTCTAATGGCCAACTGAAGGCGCTGGCGATTCTCGATAGCTTAACCCAGATTCCGAACCGTCGCTGTTTTGATGAGACCCTGACGAAGCATTGGCAAGATCACCGGGACTCTCACCAGCCTTTGAGCTTGATTCTGGTTGATATTGATTATTTTAAGCAGTATAACGACTGTTATGGCCATCTCCAGGGGGACCATCTCCTGCGGAATGTGGCCCAGCTTCTGACCCAAACCGTCCAACAGTTTCACACGCTCTCGGCGGGGTTGGTGGCTCGGTATGGCGGGGAAGAGTTCGCGATTCTGTTACCCCAGACAGCGGAGCCGATCGCAACCCAACTCGCCCAGCGGCTCTGTACGACTGTTGCGCAGCAAGAGTGGGAGCATCGGGCTTCGGATTTGGGAATTTTGACGATTAGCCTGGGATTAGCGACCTTAATGCCCGAAACTGCGATGGCCAAAACGCCGGTCTCTCCCCAGGTTTTCCCCCCGTCGTCATCATCCCAGTCGATCTCTTCCCAGCCCGTTTCTTCCCAGCCCGTCTCTTCCCACCCGCAAGAATCGCCGCAGCAAGAATCTCCCCACCGGTTATCGCCGCAGTCCGTCTCTCTCCAGCAAGAACCACCGCAGCAAGCATCGCCGCCACTATCGTCCCAACCGGTTCCCCCCCAGGGCGTATCGTCCAAGCCCCGATCGTCCAAACCCCGATCGTCCCAAACCCGATCGCCCCAGCAAGCTCCCCCCCAGCAACTGATTCAGCACGCTGATCAAGCGCTCTACCATGCCAAGCACCAAGGTCGCAATCAAGTGGCGGTGGCTTCTGCCTTAACACAGCAGTCGCTGAGGGTGGCGGAATCTTTGGCGATCGTCCCGATCGTCCCCCCCCATGACGAGGGTTAAGGTAAGACGAGGATTAATTTACCGATCGCGCAAGGTCTTAATCAACGTCACCACCTCCTGATGACCTTCGGATCCGGCCCAAATCAGCGCGGTCCAGGAGTTTTGGTCTTTTAGGCTCAGATCTGCGCCCTGTTCGACTAAGTACTGCACCACTGCGCCGTGCCCCTTGCCCGCAGCGCTCATGAGGGCCGTCAGTCCAAAGCTGGTTTGGGTGTTCACTGTTGCCCCTGCTTTAACCAAGGTTTCGACAATTTCTAGGCTCCCGATCGCACTGGCACTCATCAACGCGGTCCAGCCATCGGGGTCAGATCCATTCACCGCAGTACCCTGCTCCAGCAAATAGGTGACGATCTCCTTTTGACCCGCCTCTGCCGCTAAAATCAGCGCAGTTTGGCCCTCTGCATTGGTTTCTTCTAGGCTTGCTCCCTGACTGAGGCGATCGCTCACCCCTGGGAGGTCGCCCGCTTGGACTGCTTGGAGGAAAGGAGAGAGGGTTGCAACGTCATTGCTCATGGCTATAGTTACTCAGGATGACTAGGATGACAGCAGAAAGACTAGAGTTACAGGGACTAAGATACAGGGACTCGCTCACTGTGGCGAGTTGTCTTGGGCCAGCGGCTCATCGTCCCAATAATACCAAATCTCCAGGCGTTAACCCCTTGAAAGTCTCTTGCTATGATAGGAAGCTGCCCAGCTTTTAAAACCATGGAGTCAATCCTTTGAGCGCCACCAGTACCCACTTGCCCGAACCCCCCACTGTGAAGTATGGAGAGCGGATCATTGAAGAGGGAGAACTGATTACCTTCCCCAACCCCCGCCCCGGTCGTCGCTACGAAATTCAAATTACGCTGCCGGAATTTACCTGTAAGTGCCCTTTTTCTGGCTATCCTGACTTCGCAACCCTCTATATCAGCTATATCCCCCATGAAAAGACCGTCGAACTCAAGGCACTGAAGCTCTATATTAATAAGTTTCGCGATCGCTATATTTCCCACGAAGAAGCTGTGAACCAAGTTCTGGATGATTTAGTGGCGGTCTGTGATCCTCTGGAGATGACGGTCAAAGGGGACTTTAATCCTCGCGGTAATGTCCACATGGTGGTTGAGGTCAGCCATCAGCGGCAAAGTAACGTCAGGTAATTTAACGGGTCCATCCCACTTTGGCAAATGAACCGATTGGGTAGGGGCAATCCCCCTGTGGTTGCCCCGGTTTTGCAATCCCCCTGTGGTTGCCCCGGTTTTGCTCGAAGCGGGGAGCCACTCTTCGACTACGCTCAGGACAGGCGGGGGCATGACCCCTATCAAGATTCTTCTACAGTGGGATGCACTCCATTTAACCCCTCTGCCCGCCTCCAGTGCCAAAGATTAAGGGCAACCCAAGTTAATGGATTGCCCTCCTAGCAGTTGCTTGATTTTGTGGCTGATTTTAGGCTTCCTGCGGTTTGTTCTGGGGCCGATCGGGATTGGGGCGATCGCCCAGCGTTATAGCCTTTGGGTCATGGCCTCCGTCAAGCGAGTACAGCAGGGCGGAAGTTCTCATCCCCTTTCCCGTGTGGGCCTCTTGCCCACGTCGTGAGCGAGACGCTTACACTGATGGATGTGAAACTGATGCCTTGGTCTGCTAGGCAATCTTTTCCCCGGTGTACTTCAGGAGAATCCCGCGCTGACCGAGAACGAAGCCTTGGTCAGGACTCAGGAACAGCACCCGGTAAAAATTAGAGGGAATTTTGTCCACTGCTTCATCTTTTTGCCAGGTTTCGCCGCCATCGGTGCTGACAATCAAAGTCCCACCGCCGCCACTGGCCCAAATTTCGTCTGCGGTGCGGTAGCCCAGATCCAGCAGACCCCAGTTATTGCGTTTCTCAGCGCTGACATACTCAGCCCAGTCCTCATAGTCATTGGACTCACTGAACTGCACACCACCGCCTCGACCCAGGATCCAAAAGCGACCATCGGCCCCAAAGCCCATATTTTGCAGGCGGCGGGAGGAGGTGCGGTTGTGGGGCACCCAAGCGGTGTCGCCCGGTGTGTAGGTGCTGAAGAAGCTGCCCCGCTCTGCCACGGCCAGGTAGCGGCCATCTTGACTGCGGGCTAGGTTAATAATCGTGTCGGCTCCGTACTGGACAAGTCCTTTCCAGTTGCTGCCGCCATCTTCGGTGCGATAAATAGCGCCTTGATCGGTTACCAATTCGGCTGCGTCTGGCCCTAGGGCGGTGATCATCAGCGGGGAACCAGGGAGTTGGGCGCTGAGGTAAACCTCGGTCCAAGTGGCTCCGCCATCGTCGGTGTGGAGCATGAGGGAGGGCTGCCCGACAATCCAACCTTCATCCCCATCAAAGCTGATGGAGGTAAACCGGTAGCGCCCTTCGTCTAGGTTCAGTTCCCTTTCAGACCAAGTTGTCCCGCCGTCGGTGGTTTCCAGCAGGGTGGCATTGGCCCCTACTAGCCAGCCATGGCTGGAATCGTCGGTGAAGGCTAAGTCCAGTACCGTCTCTTCCACCGGTAGGGTTACTTGTTCCCAGGGGTTGGCCTCTAGGGCTGCGATGGTGCGCGCGCAACTGCTACAGAAGATGAGAACGGCCAGCAGCAGACCCCCACGACGGATTAAAGCGCCGATGGTTTGGAGGATGGCGGAGAAGGTGGTGACGATCGGTAAGCGCATGGTGTTCATAAAAAGACCCCGATCGGGGTGGGTTTGGTATTGATTCCTAGAAAACGGCAAAAACGACATGGAAACCCCTCAACCTCATTACAGGTATTAAAGAAACAGATATCAAGAAAACTTTTATTTCAAACCGTAAAAACTCATGAGAAACAAAAAGCCCACCACAAGGCTGCCAAAAATGAGAAGCCGCTTTTGGGCAGCGGTCATGGTATTGACACCCAGTCCATAGGTTAGGTTCTCATCAAAACCGGAGGGCTTGGCCTTGGGACCAATGTTAATAAACTGGACCTTCGGGGCACGGCAAACGGGACAAATCCAGGTTTCTGGCACCTCTTCAAAGAGCGTTCCCGGTGCAACATTGCGTCGTCCATCCCCATCAGTGGGTTCATAAACATAGCCACAGGAACGGCATTCATAGCGATCGAGGCTTGGCGGCTCTGGGGTTGCAGGGCTAGCCCCAGCGGTGGACGCTGCTTCAGGGTCTGTGACCAGGGCAACCGTGGTGGTGGTCCCTGCCGTTGCCCCTACGGTTTCCTGAGGAGCAGCCGTTGGGGTTGCCGCAGGTGCGGTTTCCGGCTGGGAGACAGGCGTAGAGGGGGAAACCGCTGACTCTTGGTTCTCAGAGGAAGGAACGGTACTCATGGTTTTCGTGGCCGCAGATGAAAATTTTTAACAAATCCTTACAAAACTCTATCAGATCTCGATCAAATCTCGCCAGAAGGGACTGGAAATTTTACCCCAATCTGGGCGTGACCTTATTTCTGGCCCTTGGGAGGGGTGACCCACTGGCTAGCTTTTCACCAGCTCTGGTGGCACAATAGGGCAGTGTTAAGCCATGGCGATATCGGGAGAAGCGCAAAAACGTGTTTGTTCTCAATGGTTATGAATATTTACTAGGGTTCCTACTGGCCACTAGTTTGGTGCCCTTTTTAGCCTTAACGGCCTCACGCCTTGTTCGCCCCAGCCGCCGGGGGCCGGAGCGCCGTACCACCTATGAATCCGGGATGGAACCGATCGGCGGAGCCTGGATCCAATTCAATATTCGTTACTATATGTTTGCCCTGGTCTTCGTCATTTTTGACGTAGAGACGGTCTTTCTCTATCCCTGGGCGGTGGCCTTTAACCGTTTAGGCTTATTGGCCTTTGTTGAAGCCCTGGTCTTTATTGCAATTCTTGTTGTCGGTCTCGCCTATGCTTGGCGCAAAGGAGCTTTGGAATGGTCATGACCCCTGCCTCCCCCCAGGATAAGGAACTGGACTTTGAACAGTGGCAGCGCGATCGCCTGCTTAGCCCAGTCGATCGGCCCCAAATCACCAGTGAACTATCCGAAAACGTCATTCTCACCAGCCTGGACGATCTCTACAACTGGGCGAGATTATCCAGCCTCTGGCCCCTGCTCTATGGCACGGCCTGCTGCTTCATTGAGTTTGCGGCACTGTTGGGATCTCGGTTTGACTTCGATCGCTTCGGTCTTGTCCCCCGGTCTAGCCCCCGCCAAGCCGATCTCCTCATCACCGCTGGTACCATCACCATGAAGATGGCCCCGGCCTTGGTCCGCCTCTATGAGCAGATGCCGGAACCCAAGTATGTGATTGCGATGGGTGCCTGCACCATTACCGGCGGTATGTTTAGCGTTGACTCACCGTCTGCGGTGCGTGGGGTAGACAAGCTGATTCCGGTGGATGTCTATATCCCCGGTTGTCCCCCTCGTCCGGAGGCCATTATTGATGCGGTGATTAAGCTGCGCAAGAAGGTGGCCAACGACTCGATCCAGGAACGGGCTGCGCTCCAGCAAACGAACCGCTACTACAGCACCACCCACCAAATGAAGCCGGTGGATCCCATCCTGACGGGTCAGTACTGGATGACGGAAGAGCGGCAAGTGCCGCCGAAGCAGTTGGTTGAGTCGATGGGAATGCCCATTCCCCCGGCTCTGAAAGCATCGCAAACTCAGAAGGAGGTAAACCCCAGTGGCTGAAGCTGAAGCAAACACGCCGGAGAGTCCAGAAACTCCAGAACCAGCAACAACCGGGACGCTTGTGGAAGCGGGGCCGGTCTCCAAGTGGTTGACCAGCAATGGGTTTGAGCACACAGCCCTAGAGCGAGATCACCTGGGGGTTGAGGTCATCGAGGTCGATCGGGACTTCCTGATTCCCCTCTCCACAGCTCTTTATGCCTATGGCTTTAACTATCTCCAGTGCCAGGGCGGTTACGATGAGGGTCCGGGCGCAAGGCTGGTGAGTTTTTATCACCTGACGAAGGTCAGTGATGATGCGGATAGGCCAGAGGAAGTCCGGGTTAAGGTTGCTGTGCCTCGGGATGATGCTCGGATGCCGTCGGTGTACTGGATTTGGAAAGCGGTGGACTGGCAAGAGCGGGAAACCTATGACATGTTTGGCATTGTCTATGAGGGCCATCCCAACCTCAAGCGCATCCTCATGCCGGAAGATTGGATCGGTTGGCCTTTGCGCAAAGACTATATTTCCCCCGACTTCTACGAACTCCAGGATGCGTACTAGGGGTTTTGGGCCTTGGAGCCTATGTTAGAAGCCTGGGCCAGCACCTATATCAGTCTGTGGGCATCTTGCTCCCGTTGTGGACAAGATGCTCATGCTGTTTTAGGGGGTACTTGCCTCTATCCTGCGTAGCGGCTTTCAGGGTTGCCCGCCATTAGAATAGGCGTGGGTCTGGGCTAGGGGGATGGAGGTTGTTCGGGGCTGCGATCGAGGGCTAGTAGACCCAGGCATAAGTTTTACACCCATCTTTTACACCCATCAGTGTGAGCGTCTCGCTCACCACGCGGGCAAGATGCCCGCACTAGAAGAGGATGCTTTCCGCCATGCTGTAGGGTGATTTCGTCGCAAACCGTCTGGTCACAGGGTTGCAATTTCTGCTTCGCTCAGGCCAGTACAGGCGGCAATTTCTGTCAGAGACAGTCCCAGTGCTTTCATTCGCCTAGCCACTTCCCGTTTTTCTTCGATCCGGCCCTCCTCGCGGCCTTCTTCTCTGCCCTCCTCGCGGCCCTCCTCGCGGCCTTCCTCACGGCCTTCCTCGCGGCCTTCGGCTTGGGCTTCTTGGAGGGAGTACTCAAAGGTCTCGAAGATGCTATACCAGTCCCAGTGATATTTCAGGTTGCTGCGATACTTTTCTTGCTCTGCCTGGGAGAAGTTGGCAATTTCAGCGACTTCAAAGAACTCGCCAAAGAGATTGTCTTGGTGCAGGGTTGAGGGGGGTTCATCCAAGACGGGTAGGTTTTTGAACAGGTAGACCCATTTTTCCAGTTGAGACTCTAGGGCTTCAGGGGATTTGGTAAATTTGGGCAGTTCTAGGTAAACGAGGTTTAATTTGTTGCAAAAGACTTGGCCTTTCTCGTCTTTGAGGGTGACGGTGTGCCAGTAGTTGGGATCATCCTGGTGTTCCTCAAGGCAGAAGTCTAGGATGCCGACAACATAAACGGGGCTAACGCTGTAATTCCACTCGTTGCCTTGAATGGATTGTTCCTGAATCGGGAAGGTTGCGTAGTAGAGGCTGCGATCCTTGAAAAAGCGCTGTTTGGCCTTTTGGAGTTCGACGATAAATTGTTCGCCTGTGGTGCTTTGGCAGTAGAGGTCAAAGATGGCCCGCCGATCGATCTCGGTATATCCCAAGTTCTCGGTATTTTTGAAGGTTAGGTCTTGAATTTGGTGAATTGGGGGCAGTAGGCTATTGAGAAAGTCAATGAGAAAGGCTTTATTGGCTTCGGTGCCGAAAATGCGCTTGAAGCCAAAGTCTGTTAATAAGTTGATATAGCGACTGGGAAAACCGTTAATCATCGCTGTGGGTTAGGGAGAACAGTTGTTTTAGTTTGTGTGATGCTGCGTGCATTCTAGCATAGCGATTTTTATGATGGATTCTGCTGCCAATGTGTTGATTGTGGGTGCTGGCCAAGGGATTGGTTTGGGGTTTGTGCAGGCATTGCTGCAACGGTCCCAGGTTCAGCGGGTTTTTGCGCTGTATCGCAGTCCTGAGACGGCAACGGCTTTATTGCAACTGGCCGATCGCCGCTTGGTGTCTCTGCAAGCGGATCTGACCCAGGAGGCGACGATCGCCGCTGCCTTAGATCGCCTGAAAACCCAGACCGATCGTCTGCATTGGGTGATTAATTGTGTTGGGGTTTTGCATCAGGGGGAACTGCAACCGGAAAAAAGCCTGCGCCATATTGAGGCCGATCGCCTGCTCCAGTATTTTCAAACCAACAGTATTAGTGCGGTCTTGCTGGCTAAGCACCTGACTCCCCTCCTGCGTCACCCGGATCCCAGTCTTTTTGCGACGATTTCTGCGAAGGTGGGCAGTATTGGTGATAATCGCCTGGGGGGGTGGTATGGCTATCGTGCTTCCAAGGCGGCTTTAAATATGCTGATGAAAACAGTGGCGATCGAATACAGTCGCGTGAGTCCCCGCACGATCGTTACGGTTCTCCATCCAGGAACAACGGATACTCGGCTGTCCCAACCCTTCCAGCGCGGTGTGCCGCCTGAAAAGCTATTTTCGGTGGAGCGCACGGTGAGTCAGTTGTTGGCGGTGATGGAGGGGCTGACGATCGCCGACAGTGGGGAGTTTTTTAGCTGGGATGGGAGTCGGTTACCGTGGTGAGTGAGTGGGGAGTGGGGAGTAGTGAGTGGGTGAGGAGTGGGGAGTAGTAAGGAGTGGGGAGTGAGTGGGGAGTGGGTGATATCAAGGGGATTGAGTGAAAGCCAGGGGATTTGATGAGATAGGAGATATTAAGGGATGATTTGGAGATTTACGGCAGATTTTTGAGGTTGGCTTGGGCATTGCGTCGCCATTGGGCTGGTTTAATCCGCCGTAGAGCCGATCCGGTAAAGCGTTGATCCCATTCTGCTTCACTTAGGTTGGCGAGTTCCTGGAGGGGTGGGTTGATATTGTGAGGATAGGGCTGAAAGTCGGTAATATCGGTCTCTTGGGCAAATCTTTGGTTCCAGGGGCAAACATCTTGGCAAATATCGCAGCCTGCAACCCAGCCGTGTAGGTTTTGGGCAATTTTGGGCGGCAGTTGGGGCGATCGGTTCTCGATCGTGTGGTAAGCAATGCAGCGGTTGGCATCGACAACGGTGGGAGCCACGATCGCCCCTGTGGGACAGGCTTCTAGGCAACGGCTACAGGTGCCACAGTGGGCAGTGTGGGGCCGATCGGGGGAGAGATCTAGGGTTGTGAGGATTTCCCCTAAAAAGACCCAGGAGCCGTAGTCACGGGTGATGAGGTTGCCATGTTTACCCACCCAACCCAGGCCCGATCGCTGTGCCCAGGCTTTATCTTGGACGGGTCCGGTATCGACATAGGCTCGCCATTGGAATTTTTCCCCAGTCTTAGGGGATTCTTCCTGGGATTCAGCCGGTTTCCAACTCTTAACTTCTGTATCCAGCCAGTGACCTAGAGCCTTTAGCCGTTTCTGGATCACTCTGTGGTAGTCGCGTCCCCAGCCGTAGCGGGAGATTTTACCGATGTTGGGATCGTCGCTGTGGGCCGTTGCAGTGTAGTAGTTAAGGGCTACAGAAATGACGGATTTCACGCCTGGTAGCACTTGATTGAGATCCTGTCGCTGAGGAGTCGCCATCCAAGCCATTTCCGCCTGGTAGCCCTGCCTGAGCCAGTTTTGTAGCCCCCAATCCTGGGGAGTTTCGGGGACCGCAGCAATGCCGACTTTATGGAAGCCTAGCTCGATCGCCTTGGCCTTGAGGGCAGTGACCAGGGCAGCGCGATCGGGAAAAGTGGTAACCATAGCGGGGTTAAGGTCAAGATTAGGCGAGAAGGGCCGTGATTATGGCTGTAAGCTAGGGAATTTCAATCCCAGGTCTTGGTATTGGGGCTGGTGCGATCGAACCAAGCCTGCTGCTGGAGTGGGTTCCTGGGGATGTGGGGGGTGACGGGGACCGGATCGAGGGGGGCTGATTCTGGGGAAATGGCGGGGGATTCGAGGGGGGCTGGGTCGATCGGGGTGGGGCGGGGCAAGGCAGAATTGAGGGGTGTGGAATCCAGCGGTACGGCCTTGGTTAAGGCAGGGTTGACCCGTGCAGGATGCAGGGGTGTGGTGTGCATCTGTTGCGGGGAATCCTGGGAATGGGGCATAAACCCTAGAATTTGGAGGTGCCAGCTTGCTAGCTGCCGAACGCCCGGTTCGGGATCCGTGTTTGCTACGCATTGGAGGGTGGCAACGGCCCAGGGGCGTTCATCGGGTTGCCAGTTCGGGGGGTCCGTTGGACTGGTCTGTAACCCCAAGCCTTGGCCAATGGCCTGCACGGCCCCCAATCGCACGATCGTGTGCGCACTTTGTAACTGCTCCGTGAGTACAGCGGGGGAGGGAGCGGTGAGGTTGGGGGATGCTGCCGATCGCAACCGAGGCCGAACCACCAGGGCCAGCAGTGCCCAGAGGGCCAAGCTCTGCCCCACCAGCCCTGCCGTCAGTCCGGGACTGTGGCTATCTGTCCACACCACCGTCAGCCAGTAGGTATTCATCGCGGCTAAACTGCTGCCTGCGACGGCCAGCACTAAAAACTGCTGGGGCGCACTGAAGCGCTGCCAGGGAGGCTGCTGCTGTCCTGTTCTGGTTTGGAATCCCTGGCGCAGCCGATCGGCCCCCAGCAGTCCCCCCAGCCCGATCGCCCCCGCCAAGGCCAGTTGCCAATCCCATAGCCACACCTCAGCCCCTAGTCCTAGCCCTAGGCCAACCCAGAGTAAGGATTGCAGCTTAAGCTTGAGGAAAGTCGGTCTAAGGTCGAGGATTTTGAAAAATTGCTGCCCTAGGGTCTGGGGGAGGGTTTGTTGGCCTAGTATGGCTTCCCGGTGTCTGGGGTGCCTCCAGTGCCCTCCTAGGCGTTGAAGTGTGGTGAGGCTGCTGACGAGGGGGGGCGTGAGGTGGGCTGAGAGCTGGGCAGCCCCCTGTAGGAGCGGGAGCAGCAGCGATGAGAGTGATTTGGGAGGGGAGGAGGGGGGAGCCTGAGATTTACCCTGCATGGTTGACTGTCCTAGGGCGATCGTTGGGGGGAATTAGCGATACATTCGGTGACTAGCGTTGCTCTTCATTTTACGCACGATCGGCTTACGCACGATCGGCCTCGTTCCCATGGCGAGAGTACCACCAGGCTTGAACAGCGGGTGACAGTTTTTCATGGTAGAACGTCATCACCACTGGCTCACTACTCTGGCCCGCTTCTAGAATTACGACCCCGTAGGAGGGCGAATTTTTGACGGCCAGATCGGGGACAAACCGCCGCCCAATGCGCCGCCAACTGGGTTCTTTGCCCCGCCACTGGAGGCGACAACAAGGCCAAGGCAGCTCTTCGCGATCGAAGAGGCGACAACAGGGACCGACAATTCGATAGTTAAAGTGGGCACCGGGACTGATCACCAGGGTGCCGTGGGGCAGGGGGTGCTGCCCTGGGTGGGACTGCACGTCATTCACGCACTTTACAGGGTTAGTGGAACTAACAGGATGGGAATTTGTGGGGATCTTAGGGACTGCCGTCGGCTTCAGATCCCCGACTCGACCGAGTTCAGCCAGAGACCGATCGTCAAAGCTGTCGTTGCCTAGACCATTGTCGGTGGTGCAAGCTCTTAAGCTGTAGCTTGCGGGCGGTGCGGTCTGCGCTTGGGACGCTCTAGGGGCTGAGGGGGGGGGATCCGGCAAGAACGAAAGTTGGTGAATCATACTGGGAAATGGTTGGATCAGTCCGGCTTCTTTATGATGGGCTGCTTTTTTGAGATGGGCCGCTTCTTTGACTTTAATCCACCTTGAACGGAATCAATGCCCCAGGGCAGGGTAATAGCCATGTCAGGAAACCATGACATAAAGATCCCCGTTAGCCGTAAAATTGAGGCAATCATAGAAGCGTTAGAGAAGCGTTAGAGGAAAATGTCTTCTACTGGAGAGCCTGTACGGCTGCTCAGCTTGGGTCTCCATCTTGGGCTGGGATCGCTGAATTAGGGTTCGCAGTAGCCTCAGAAAACCTTGGTCTTTGGGGGAAGTCTTGGCCAAGACCTGACGCATTGCCCCTCGCCGACCCGACGACTGCCGACCCAACTCGATCGAGGAATTCTGGCCCCAGGTTCAGCACCCTTGGATAGTTGGTATTGCCTTCACTGGCTTATGACTGGGTCGCCTTCAAAACTCCTGCGCACTTATTTAACCCTTCCGCAAGAGGTCTATCGGAGAGTCAACCATGGTTAGCAAACGTCCCCCCTTAGAAGACATGACCCTGCGGCAGTTGCGTCGGGTCGCCAGTATTCACGGTATTGCCCGCTACAGTCGGATGCGGAAGGCTCAGCTTCTGCTCGCGATTCGGGCTGCTGAACGGATGTCATCAACCGCTAGCACCCCACGCCGTCTTGATCCCCAAGAGGAGGTTGAAGCGGCCAAGTTTAACTTGGGGCCGAGTGTGGCTGGTGGAGCCACAAGTCTTTTTAGTGACGAACTGAATTCAGTGGATGAAAATCTGCCGGGGCTTCCTGAGGGCTACGGGGAGAGCCGCATTGTTTTGATGCCACGGGATCCGCTCTGGGCCTATGTGTACTGGGATATTCCCAATGATCACCGAGAACGCCTGCGCCGTCAGGGTGGCCAGGATCTAACCTTGCGCATCTACGATGTGACCAATGTGGATTTTGATAGTCAGCCGCCCCACAGTGTGCAAATTTATAGCTGTGATGAGTTGGCGCGGGATTGGTATTTGCCAATTACGGTGAGCGATCGCGACTATTTGGTGGAAATTGGCTACGGGTGCCGTGATGGACGCTGGCTGGTGTTGGCGCGTTCCAGTACGGTACGAGTCCCGCCGGTTTATCCGTCGGAGTGGGCGGAGGAGCATTTTGTGGAAGTGCAGTGGCAGGAAGACTTAGCGACCCGTAGGGTCTATGTGCTAACCCCGCCGGAAACGCTACTGGGTCAAGGTTTGGAGCGCTCGACGGTGGGTTCCCGCTACCTGAATGGCCATACCACGGGTTCGGGACATCATTTGCAGTCCCCCTCTTCCCACACCAACGGGTCTTCCTATTTCCAAGATTTGACCCTGCTGTCCTACACCAATGTCACGCTGCCCGCTGCTCAACTGGTGGGCCAGATGGAGGGGTTGGAGTCCCCTGTTGCCCAAGGAGAGGTCTTGGCGGAGGGTGTGGGGCGATCGACGGCGATCGCAGCCCAAGGGACTGGGCAAGCCTGGGGCCAAGGGGAGACCCAACCGGGTTTGGCGGCGATCGTGAACCCCGGCTCTAACCTAGCGATGCCTGTTGTGGCCTATGTTGCTCCGGTTGACCGGCCTGCCTCGGCTGCGCCCCAATCCCTGGGGGAAGACTTGGCCTTGGGTCAAGCCCCTGCGATCGGCCAAGCTGCCGTTGCCCCCGGTGACTCTATGGCGGAGGACCTGGCCCAACCTTGGTCCGGCTGGTGGCCGGTGGTTCTGCGGCAGTCCCCCAAGCCCCAGTGGTCGGCGATCGCCCAGGGCAGCAGTTGTGCGGGTGTTTTGCCTCTGCCGTCGTCCCGCGTGGGCTGGGGTAACGTCGAACCGGGTTGGTCTTGGTCCGCTTGGGAGTTTCCCACCTTTAAGGGCATGGGATCGATGCTGTGGCAGTTAACCCGGCAGTGGTTTGCTGATAAATAACCTGGTTTGTCTTGATTTTGGGGACTTTCGTCCCCTTTTGACAGGGTTTTTGGGGTGAGAACTCAAGGCCCTAGGTGTTGCTTCAGGGTGCATTTACTGTAGGTTTTCCTATGGCGTTTCTAGCGTTTCTATCTGGTTTTTTTGGCGATCGCGGCTGGCGATCGGGTTTGTGGGCAGCAGGTTTGGGCAGTTTACTGGGGGCTTGCGGGGTGACTTCTGCCTCTTCCCCGCCGCCCTTGGCCCAGGATCCCTGGGTTAAAGTCTATTTCAATTACAACCAAAGCCAGAGCTACCAGGAGCCATACCGCAAAATCCGGCGATCGGGGGATGATTTAGAAGCGGTTTTAGTGGAGGCAATCCAATCGGCCCAAAGTAGTGTTTTAGTGGCGGTGCAGGAGTTGCGGTTGCCGGGAGTGGCCCAGGCGCTGGCCGATCGGCACCGGGCAGGGGTACAGGTGCAGGTTGTGCTGGAAAATCAGTATAGTCAGCCCTTCAGTGAGATGGCTCCGGATGCTGGGGCGGGGCCGGAGGGACAGGAGTCGGGGGGGCAGGAGTCGGAGGATCGGGAGCAGCAGCGTTATCAGGAATTTGTCAGTTTGGTCGATCGCGATGGGGATGGCCAACTGTCAGCGGCGGAGGTGAGTCAAGGGGATGCCCTGGTGATTTTGGATGAGGCAGGGGTGCCCCGTTTGGACGACACCGCCGATGGCTCCAAGGGATCGGGGCTGATGCACCATAAGTTTGTGGTGATTGATGGTCAAACGGTGGTGACGGGTTCGGCTAACTTTACGCCCAGTGGTACCCATGGCGACTTTGGCAATCCCAAAACGCGCGGCAATGCTAACCATTTGCTGGTCTTTGAGAGTCCTGAGTTAGCGGCGCTTTTCAGTCAGGAATTTCGGATTCTCTGGGGAGATGGGCCGGGAAAGCGCAAAGATAGCCGCTTTGGTCTCCAAAAGCCCCTGCGTGGACCGAAAAGCTTGACGGTGGGCAGCACGGCAGTGACGGTGCAATTTTCCCCAACCCCGGAAAAGGCTGGGTGGGCAGCCAGTAGCAATGGTCTGATTGGCAAAACGCTGGAAACGGCCCAGCGGCGGGCAGATTTAGCGCTTTTTGTCTTTTCTGAGCAGCCTTTGGCGAATATTCTCCAAACTCGCCATACTGCTGGGGTTCAGGTGCGGGCTTTGATCGATCCCGCCTTTGCCTTTCGGGACTATAGCGAAGGGCTGGATCTGTTGGGGGTGACCCTGGGGAATAAGAGCTGCAAGGTGGAGGCGGGCAACCGGCCTTGGGCCAATGCGGTGACAACGATGGGGGTGCCGCGTCTGGCGGAGGGGGATAAGCTGCACCATAAGTTTGCAGTGATTGATGGCCAGACCGTGATTACGGGTTCCCACAACTGGAGCGCTGCGGCCAACCATCAAAACGATGAAACGCTGTTGATTCTGAGTAATTCGACCGTGGCGACCCATTTTACGCGGGAGTTCGATCGTCTCTACGGTGATGCTCGTCTGGGTTTGTCTAAGGCAGCACAGGCTAAGGTGCAGGAGTATCAGCAGCGGTGTGGCTAGTCGATCGGGGAATCTCCTTGTGTCCAGTCCCCCTTCTCTTGTTTAATAGAAGTTAACATTTCTCTCAGCTTGATACTCGTGAATAACCTGCCCACGCTATCTGATACCAAGCGAGCGTTCTACGCTGCTCATACCCGCCCCATTAGCTCGATCTACCGCCGGGTCTTGGAAGAGATGATGGTGGAGATGCATCTGCTGGGGGTGAATGCTAGTTTTAACTACGATTCGATCTATGCCCTAGGTGTGGTCACCGCCTTCGATCGCTTTATGGCGGGTTATCGCCCGGAAAGTGATGTTGAGTCGATTTTCCAAGCCCTGTGTAAGGCAGTGGGGTCTGAAGCAGCAACCTATCGCCGGGATGCCCAAGCTGTTCTAGAGGTTGCGAAGGCGTTAACCCCGGAAGATTTTGTGGCGCTGATGAATCTTTCGGCCAGTGCTGAGGTGGGGGGATCGCTGCGATCGACGCTGGCTCAGTTGTCGGATCATAAGAATTTTAAGTACAGCCGTTTGTTTGCGATCGGCCTCTTTACCCTGTTGGAAACGGTTGCGCCGGATTGGCTCGAAGACACCAGCAAACTGGGGGAAATCTGGGAAGCGGCCAGTCAGTCCTTCAATTTGCCCCTGGAAAAGCTGAAAAAAGACGTAGAGCTATATCGCAGCAACTTGGAGAAGCTCTCCCAGGCCCGTGTCCTGATGGAAGAGGTAACCCAGGCCGAGCGCAAGAAGCGGGAGCAGCGGGAACAGGAACGCAAAGCCAAGGCAGAAGCCAAGGCTGGGGCCTCGGATACCCCGTCTGAGTCGGAAACTTCCTCCTAGTAGCCCTAGGCGCAAGTTCTACACCCATGAGTGTGAGCGTCTCGCTCACGACGCGGGCAAGATGCCCGCACTAGAAAGGGTGGTGCGACTTGCTGCCACGCTGTACTAGGGCGTGATTCAAGCTTTGAAGCCAATGAAATGGGAGCATCCCACTTTAGCGATTTAACCGACTTGGTAGGGGCAAACCCCCCGTGGTTGCCCTGGCTTTGGGCCGAAGAGGGTCGGCACGGGGGCACGACCCCTACCCAGATTCTTCCAAAGTGGGATGCACCCAATGAAATGATATTGATGTGAGTTTGGGGTGCCCTGGGTTGCACCCCATTTTGTTGGGATTTTTGG
>JBMTWK010000009.1:0-17101 GCA_049452395.1 Prochlorothrix sp.
CCCTCTTTCCTTCTATATAAGAGGGTCAGCATGGGGGCACGACCCCTACCCCTGTTAAGAGGGTCGGCACGGGGGCACGACCCCTACCAGGGATTGATTGCCATGCTTGCTGGATGCTCTGCGTTCTCCTTTGGTTCTTTTGCATCCGTTGACCCCCATGCCTGCCGCTACCGACCCTAGCCTCGACCCCCATCGCGAAATCAACCGCCTCCTCAACTTGGTTCCCGCCTCCGGTCGCCATAAAACCCAACTGCTTATCAGCAACTCCCAAGCTGCGGTGCTGCAAGTTCCCGTGCCGCGCCCCTGGCAGCGCCAACATCGCCTTAGCCTGAACTTTCAGTTGTGGCAGCAGTTGGAGCAGGCCCAGCGGGACTTGTTGGTGCTGCGATCGGTGGCCTGGGTGATGACGGTGCGCTGGCTGAAGCCGGAGCCGTACCAGGGTTTGATGGCGATCGGGCTGTTGGGGACGGGGATTGAGTTTCTCCAGGCGGATTTTGTTGGGTTGGCGACGGGGGTGGGGCTGACGGTGCTGGGGGGGGTACAACTGTGGCGACGGAACCACAGTCCCCAGCGGGATTTGGAGGCAGATTCGGGGGCGATTCGGTTGGCGCAGCGGCGGGGCTATGGGGAGTTGGGGGCGATCGAGGCGTTGGCATCGGCTCTGGAAGCGGTGGCGCAGTTGGAACAGCGTCCCCTCAGCTTTGAGGAGCTAGTCCGCTGTCAGAATCTCAAGGCTTTAGCCCGTCAACGGGCAACGGGAGCGAGGCCTTCGGCATTTCCATAGGGGATTTCCTTAAAGAGTTACTGACATTTTTTCTGTATAAATGTAAACAATTCACCCTAAAATAAAGGTGCCCTAGGGGTGGCGTAGATAACTTTTTTGGAGAAATAACGTGCCACAGACCAGTAAAAACTTAATCATCGGTTCTCTTGATTCCTATAGTGGAAAATCCACGGCTGTCCTGGGTTTGGCACACTGCCTTCAGCAAAGACGGGTTGACATTGCCTATGGCAAGCCCCTAGGAACAGTTCCTGAAGATGGGGTAGCCCTCAGCGAAGGGACCGTTTCCTTGGATCCAGATGTGGAATTTTTGGTTACGACCTTAAATTTAGGCCGCGATCGCGTTTATGCGCCGCTGCTGACCCTCAGCGATGAGACGATCGAGCAGTCCCTCGTTGAAGAGACCCCCCCTTCTTACACGGCTCAGCTTCAGGAAACCTTGGCCCAAAGTACTGTGCCGCTGGTGTTGCTGGAAGGACCGGGTACCCTGGATGAGGGTCATCTCTATGGGTTGTCCCTGGAGCAAGTGGCCGAGGCCACGGATGCGGTGGTGGTGCTGGTGATTCGGTTCCATTCCTTGAAAAGTGTGGAACGGCTTGTAGCTGCCAAGCAACGGCTGGGCGATCGCCTGATTGGGGTCATTCTCAATGATGTGCCGAGCTTGCATTTGCCCAAGGTGGAAGCCCGCATTAAGCCCTTTTTGCAGCGCCATGGGGTGCCTGTGGTGGGTGTGATTCCCCACAATGAGGTGCTGAAGAGCGTCAGCGTGGGTGAGTTGGTGAAGCGGCTGGATGCGGAAATTCTCTGCTCTAAGGACCGGATGGATTTGATGGTGGAAACGCTCTACATCGGTGCCATGAATGTGAATTCGGCCCTGGAATATTTCCGCCAAGGTCACAATATGGCGATCGTCACCGGGGGCGATCGGACGGATCTACAACTCGCGGCTTTGGAAACTTCCACCCAGTGCCTCGTCCTGACGGGACACATTGCCCCCACGCCCCAAATTCTGGCCCGTGCTGAGGAAATGGAAATTCCCATTTTGACGGTGGATCTCGATACGCTGTCTACGGTGGAAATTATTGAGCACGCTTTCGGGGAGGTGCGGCTCCACGATGGCATTAAGCGGGAGTATGTGTTCCAACTGAGCCACGACAGTTTTGATCTAGATCTGTTACTGTCTCTGTTGGATATTCCCCAACCTAGCTTGGTCTAAGGGGGTCGTTCTCCCTGGTTCCCATGCTCTGCGTGGGAACCCCTGATTGGGCGCTCCAGCGCCCTCTGTTCAACGCTCTGTTCAACGCTCTGTTCGCTTTGTGCTGAGTTCTGGACGGGATGCAGAGCGTCTGGGAGGCATTCCCACGCTGGAGCGTGAGAACGAGAGTAACGAGAGTAATCGGGGCAACTATAGGGGAATTGCCCCGACTGGATTTTGAAAATGATGGAGCCTATGACGCGATCGATCCTGCGGCAGATTTTCCGGTATGGCAAAACGATCGCCAAGGTTGCTTTTCGCCATCCTATTTTTGGGGTGACTTTGGTGCCGGTGCTGGCGGATGGATCGATCGTGCTGGTGCGGCGGGTGGATGATGGCTGTTGGAGTTTGCCCGGTGGGTTGGTGGACTGGGGAGAGACGATCGCGCAGGCAGCGGCGCGGGAGTTGCGGGAGGAAACGGGGCTGGAGTTAGAGGCTTTGGGGCGAGTGGTGGGGATTTATTCGGCCCCCGATCGGGATCCTCGGATGCATTCGATCGCCCTGGCGCTGGAGGTGCGGGTGCGGGGGACTTTTGCGGTCCAGGATACTTTGGAGATTGCGGAGGTGGCTGCGTTTGAGCGCGATCGGTTGCCCCAGGCAGCATTAAGCCATGACCATAATCTGCAACTTCAGGATTATCTTGATGGTCGGGTTCGTGTTGCCTAGTTGGGCGAAGCGTCAGTTTTATATTGGATGCGGATTTGGGTTAATAACGGCGATTTGGCGGGATTTTGGGTGGGAATCTGCCCCTAGGGGATGCCTTCGTAGGGACCGAGAAAGGTGGGTTTAGGGCGGGTAATGTGCAGTTCTCCTAGGGCTTTTACCCCCGCTAGAACCTCTCGCAGCGTCATACTGCGCATGGTGATACCGCTGTAGCGGCCCCAGTCTGGAGTGCCCAGGCCCACCACATCAACGCCCAGAGTGCGACAGGTGTAGACACTGCGGGCCAGGTGGAAGTCTTGGGTCACAACAACGCCTTCGGTCATGCCAAAGATCGCCTTAGCGCGATAACAGCTTTCATAGGTACTGAATCCGGCGTAGTCGAGGGTCACATCGGCGGGGGAAACTCCCCACTGGATCGCATAGTTGGCCATGGTTGTGACTTCATCGTAATCGCGGCTGCCGTTATCGCCGCTCATCAGGAGCTTTTGGACTTGGCCATTTTGGTACAGGGTAATGGCGGCATCCAGGCGATCGGCCAGCATGGGAGTGGGGGTGCCATCGGCCCAAACCCCAGCGCCTAAAACCAGGGCAACTCTAGTGGGGGGTACGGCTTGGGGATCGCTGTAGCGGTGCGATCGGGTCATGAGTTGAAGATAGGCATGGGACAGCAGGGGGGTGAGGATCAAGCAGGCGAGTCCACCCCAAAACAACGATCGTCCAATGGCCATAGTTTTAGTCCTTCGTTTCAGTCCTTAACCTGCAAAAACGATCGTACCGGCAAACAATCAGGAGATTTGGCGTTCAGAGTTCGGTTTTGCTCACTGGATTTTCGATCGAGTTCCTTGTTACCCTTAAGGGCAAGTGAATGAGAGGTAATGGCCGTGAACCAAGATTTCTATACTCATCCAGATTTCTTTGAGCCTCACGATCAAGATTCCTTAGCGCAGTATGTTCAGAACCTCCATCCAGAGATTGTCAGCCAACTGTCTAAACCCCAATCCCAGGATGTGATTCGGGTCATGGAGCAAAATATTTCTGGGCTTTTGGGGAACCTGCCTTCGGAACATTTTGACATGGCCATCACCACCAGCAAAGAGAATCTAGGTCGTCTGCTGGCTTCTGCCATGATTAGCGGCTATTTTCTCCGTAATGCGGAGTTGCGCCACTCCTTTGAATGCTCAATGTCGGGCGTGGGCGACCAGCCCTCTGAAACAGAGTCCTAGCGAACGGTCCCTTTCCCCGTGGCTCCCCGCTTGGGACCAAAACCAGGGCAATCACGGGGGTTTGCCCCGACCCACTCGGTTAACTCGTCAGAGTGGGATGGACGCGATGCCCCCATGGCCCGTGTTGCTGAACCGCAGTACTGAACCGCCCCCTAGGACTTGTTAGAATCCTGGGGGGTTTTACCATGACCTAATCCGGAGGATTTTTGATGCACGCTTTATCGATTCCCACATGGATTATTCATGTGTCCAGTGTTTTGGAATGGGCCGCAGCGATCTGGTTTATTTGGCAGTATGGGGAGGTGAGCGGCCAGAAGGCTTGGCGGGCGTTGTCCTGGGCGATGCTTCCGGCGCTAGTGAGTGCGATGTGTGCCTGTACTTGGCATTTTTTCGACAATCCCGATGCCTTGGGGTGGCTGGTGACGCTTCAGGCGAGTATGACGGTGGTGGGGAACTGCACCCTGATGGCGGCGGCTTGGTGGATTTACCGATCGCGGCAGGTTCCGGCGGAATAGCTTGCAGCGTGTTTCCTCACCCCTATTTAGCCTCAGACAGGATTGGGCGCTTGAGATCGGCGTATTCCTCGTGATCGGGGAAGGGATAGACGACAAGGCTTTGATCCAACTGGACATGAAGCTTGCGGTAGAACATGGGGTGAATGGCGCAAAGGTCAGATACCAGGAGGGGGAGGCGGCTTTCGGTGCTGTACTCGAAGTCCACTTCGGCGATGCCTTGGTCGCGGTTGAAGTAGCGCACCCGCCCGACGATGCCCAGTTCTGCCACCAGTTGTCGGAAGGCGAGGGGGGAGTAGTCGCCACCGTCCCATTCAGAAGCGGTGTGGGAGGCTCGCCGATCGAGTTCGTTCCCTTTGAAAACCATGGGCAAACCCGATAAAGCTTCCAAAATTCGCCCAACTTTGGGGTAAACGGCGCTGTAGGCGTTAATAACCTCTTCGGCGAGGGCTACTTCAATGCGATCGATCGCCTTCACGATCGTGGCCGACTCAAAGCGGGGGAAGGTGCCGGTTCGTTTGGCTTCGGCGGCGATCGCATTGCAGAGGACAATTAACTGGCGGGGGCGCATTTGGGTGTGACGGAGCACATAGGGGAAGGTTTGCTCGATTCGGCCTAGACCATTGGTCACTTCCGCACCGAAGTAGGGCTTCCACAGGTTGTTGAGGACATCGCGGGTTTGGTCCCAGTTGATTTGATTGGCGTTGGGGACGGGTTGGCTGATGGCTTGGAGGTAGTTGCAGAAGCGCCAACTGACAAGGCGCATCAGGTCTTTGGGCCGCCAGTGCAGGTAAACTTCGTTGCGGACGCACTTGAGGGGGTTCAGGATGATGGACTCCCGCAAATAGGGGAAAATCTCGGCCATGGCAAAGATTTTGAGGTGTACGCCTCGGTGGGCGAAGTCGCGGTTGAAGTCCGAACCGCATTGGATGAGGGCGGCGGTGGCCCAGAGGACGGGGGTGCTGCTGAGGGCGTAATTTTCGAGGGTATCGACGGCAACAATGACGGGTTTGCGCCGTGCAACGCGAAAAACGGCGGCTTTTCCGGCGCAGATGCGATCGTCTTCAAAAATAGCTGCCAGTTGGTCTACCAGGTCGGTGTCGGTTTCAACAACGCGGTTGAGGAGACCGTTGATGACGTGGCGGATAAAGGTGGACAGTTTGCCGCTGCGATCGCCAAAAATACAGGCAGCGCGAATTTGGGGGTCTTGGTCCTGTAATTCCCGAAAAATAACGGACCAGAGGACAAAATCCCAGACTTTAGCCAGCCGAGGGATGGCGATATCCCGTGCATCGGTGAGGGCGGGGGTCATGGCCTCCAGGACGCGCTCAAAGACGACGGGTTCGTCTACGTCGATGGCGATGGCGTTGGGAAGTTGCTGCTGGAAGGAAAAGAACTGGCCGAGGGCGGTTTTTCCGGCTCCCCGACGACCTACTATTAGGTAGGTGTCCCGATCGAGGGATTGGGCGTTGAAGCGGGTGTGATAGAAGAAGTAGTCGCTATATCCGCCTTTGAGCAGTTTTACTTCTGATTCACAGTCGGCTTCCCCGAAGGGGCTGAAGCGTTCGGCAATTTCCCGTTTCATGATGTGCACTCTCCGCAGGGACGATCGGGGGACAGGAACCGCTAGGGGCATTATCTCTTGTTACAGCCTGGGACGGGGAGAGCCGGGAGGGGATTGGGCTGGGCAGTCCAGTTTGTGGAGTGTCCTGATGTCCAAGGGGGCATTGGGATGCGGTTTAGAGCGTACTGAGAAATTGCCAGTCTGGAAACCAGGTCGATCGATCGACACAATCGATTAAGGCCAAAAAATCGTCTTGAATTGTAAAGTTGATGTTGTAGGGTTGCAGGCTTTGGGCAATCACAAACTCTACATCCCCCTTGGTCGCTAATTTAAAAAACTCTCCCTGATCTAAACAGGCTTGATAGTAGGCATCAAAATGATGGCCGATCACGACATCATCCCGGCGAATCAGATGGTTGAGGGACTGTCGCGCTAAGTCCTGTTTGGCATTCTGATAGCGGTAATAAACCTGCTCTAGCTCTGTTTTTCCGCCCGATTTTGCCTTTAAACGTGCTTCAATTCGCTGGCCCAAACCTTGATAGTTTTGCCGTAATCTAGCTTCGAGATCCGTTACGCTCACGGGGATTGCAGCCGGGGCAGGGGAAGCAGCATGAGACATACCATACTCCTGTACCCACCGCTTGAGGATACGGGCACAGAGATCTAAATCCGTGAGTAGAATTGCTTCCCAGGTATAGGCTTGGGTGATGTAAGTTGGAAGCTTGAGATCTCCTTTGGTAAACCCAGCGATAATGGACTCGCGATCTTCGTCGATTAAATAGTCTCGATCGAAGACAAGAAAACTCTTGTCCCACAGCGTTACTTGGTTCTTAATCTCCTGAAATACAGTTTTGTACTGAGAAATTTTTTGAAAAATCTTGTTGACACCACCCAAGACCCAAAAAACATATTTTTTAGTGTTGCGGGGGATCACTGCTTTTTGCAGTAGCTTATAGAGTGCCTGGGCATCGTCCGATCCTTCCACAAAAATAATCCGATCGGCTTCAATGGCATTGATAAAGTCCAAGCCATTACTTTCCCCTAGCGATGCAATCACTGGGTTGAGCCTAGAGGGATAAATTCCCTTAAAGCGCGGCTCTACACTCACGGTTTGCTGTGCTAGGGAAGATAGCTCAAATTGCGGTCTAGCTTCAATATGAAACAGATTATGCAGGGGAATCTGGCGAATGAGGGATTCATTGTGTGTGGTGAGAAAGACTTGGCTTGTGGGGCTGAACTGCTGCAATCGGTCTAAAAGGCGTTTCTGTACCTCCCGATGGATATGGCTATCTGGCTCATCAAATAGAATTAAATTTAGATCTGGTTGCTGTTCCACTGAATAGAGATTCAGTAGAATCGCAATGATTTGAAGGGTTCCACTGCCCAAGAGTGCTAGATCCCGCTTGGGGTCTTGAGGACTCAGGCGATACTGAATAATGGTGTTGACATCCCGATCGGGATCGCTCTCAAAGAAAAGCTCAACTTGTTGCTTACCTTGAAAGAGGATATCGGATAAATCTTGAATAAATCCTCCATACAGATAACTCTGACTACGGCTCATAGCCCGTGCTATATTCAGATTAATGAGCCGATTACGAATTACCTCTAGGGATTGACGCTTTTTAATGGATTCCAGGATTTGAGGTTGGGTTAAATATTTCTCTGTGCGAGCAATAGTAGAGACGGGTGACACAAAGGTGGCACTAATTGGCTTGGGAAGCGCACTGAAAAAAACTTGAGCTAAGGAGGCGGGGTCTATGGCATTATGGCCCCTAGAATCGACAGTTGACTCAACTAGGTAACTCGATCCAGACTTTCTAATTAAGAAGCCAATGCCAATTGACGCTGTATCACCGAGTCCGAGTGCGGGGGCATAAAGATTGCGCTGTTCTTCTCCCTCTTTCCACTCTAATGTTGCTGTAATTTCAATGGGGTTTTGGGTCTCTGACAGATAAAAAATATCTGCCATCTTAACACTACGGATTGTCTGAAGCTGACCGTAGCTCACTTCCCTCTGTTGTTGGGCTAGATTCACTCCATTAAAACTAGAGGAATCTCCTTCATCATCAATGCAGAGGAGGTTAAAACATTCATGCCACAGTGAGATTGCCTCCAACAAGTTTGTTTTCCCAGAATTGTTGACCCCTGTAAACACATTAAAACTCGGATCCAGCGCCAAGGTCACACTTTGGAAGGACTTGAAGTTTTTGATGGTCAGGGTTTTGAGCTTAATCATGGGAGGTGGTGTGCAGTGAATGCAAAACAGGCTGGAGTTGGGTCCGGCTTACTGGGGCGGGTTAGACAGTACGGATAAACTTAGCACTACAGTAGCACTCCAAAAACAACAATTCCCACACCGAAGCATGGGAACTGTTGTTAACGGTCTAGGTTATGACTTAGGCGAGGGCGGCTTGGCGCTCTTTGGCGGCCTTGATGACCTCTTCCGCGACGTTAGAGGGGCAAGGGGCGTAGTGGGAGAACTCCATGGAGAACTGGCCCCGACCGGAAGTCATGGTGCGCAGGTCACCGATGTAGCCAAACATTTCGCTCAGGGGCACGTCGGCCTTGACGCGAATGCCAGTGGCACCGGGATCTTGGGACTTAATCATGCCCCGGCGACGGTTGAGGTCACCGATCACATCGCCCACATGATCATCGGGGGTGAAGACATCCACCTTCATGATCGGCTCTAGGAGTTGGGGCTTGGCTTTGGGCATGGACTGGCGATAGGCGGCTTTGGCGGCAATTTCAAAGGCGATCGCCGAGGAGTCCACGGGGTGGAAGCCTCCGTCGGTGAGGGTCACCTTGAGGTCCACACAGGGGAAACCGGCCAGCGGTCCTTGGTGAATGCAACTGGCAAAGCCTTTTTGCACCGCAGGCCAATATTCCTTGGGCACGTTGCCGCCGGTCACTTTGGACTCAAAGACAAAGCCACTGCCCGGTTCGCCCGGTTCGACGATGTAGTCGATCTTGGCGTATTGACCCGAACCGCCGCTTTGCTTTTTGTGGACGTAGCCGTCTTCTAGGCGCTGGGTGATGGATTCGCGGTAGGCCACTTGGGGCTTGCCCACTTCCACTTCTACGCCGTGGGTCCGCTTGAGGATGTCCACTTTGATATCGAGGTGCAGTTCACCCATCCCTTTGAGAATGGTTTCACCGCTTTCTTCGTCGGTTTCCACATGGAAGGAGGGATCTTCCTGAACCATCTTGTTGAGGGCCAGACCCATTTTTTCGTCGGCACCCTTTTTCTTGGGTTTGACGGCGATGGAGATCACGGGGTCGGGGAAGACCATGGGTTCCAGGGTGGCGGGTTGCTTGGGATCGCACAGGGTGTGTCCGGTTTGGACGTTCTTCATGCCGACGATCGCCACAATGTCCCCGGCTTGGGCGCTGTCGATTTCCTCGCGGGAGTCGGCGTGCATTTCTACCAAGCGGCCAATGCGCTCGGTTTTGCCGGTTGCGGTGTTGAGGATGGTGTCGCCTTTGCTGAGGGTACCGGAGTAAATCCGGGTAAAGGTGAGGGCACCGAAGCGATCGTCCATAATTTTGAACGCCAGGGCACGGAGGGGCTTTTCAGGGTCCACAATGGCAAATTCGCCGGTTTCGTTCCCTTCCAGGTCCACTTCGGGCTGGGGGTTCACTTCCATGGGGTTGGGCAGGTAGTCTACCACTGCGTCCAAAACCAACTGCACGCCCTTGTTTTTGAAAGAGGAACCGCAGTAGGTGGGGAAAAAGGCGAGATCGCGGGTGCCTTTGCGGATGCAAGCTTTGACTTCCTCAATGGAAACCTCTTCCCCTTCCAGATACTTCTCCATGACGGTATCATCCTGTTCTACCGCCATTTCGATCAACTGCTCGCGGTAGGCTTCCACATCGTCCACCATGTCGGCGGGCACGTCTTGGATGGTGTAGTTCATGGGATCGCCGGAGTCATCCCAGATCCAAGCTTTGCGGGTCAGAACATCGATCACGCCGGTAAACTCGCTTTCCACGCCGATCGGCAGGGTCATGACGAGGGGCTTGGCGGCGAGGACGGTTTCCACCTGCTTGACCACGCGGAAGAAGTCGGCCCCCATGCGATCGAGCTTGTTGACATAGATAATCCGGGCCACTTTGGAGTCGTTGGCATAGCGCCAGTTGGTCTCGGACTGGGGTTCTACCCCGCCAGAGCCACAGAATACGCCTACGCCGCCATCGAGAACCTTGAGGGACCGGTACACTTCGATGGTGAAGTCTACGTGGCCGGGGGTGTCAATAATGTTGAGCTGGTGGTCTTTCCAGAAGCAACTGGTCGCGGCGGACTGAATGGTGATCCCCCGCTCTTGTTCCTGCTCCATAAAATCTGTGGTTGCCGCACCTTCATGGACCTCCCCGATTTTGTGGATCTTCCCGGTCAGCTTTAGAATCCGCTCGGTGGTGGTGGTTTTACCTGCGTCTACGTGGGCAAAGATGCCAATGTTGCGATAACGAGTGAGGTCTTTCTTCATAACTGGTCTATGGTGTAAGTGCGACAAACCGCTGGGGAACAGGTGCGACAAACCGATCGTGGCTGAACCGAGATGGGGGTCTCGGCAGTCTCCAAAAGAGCTGTCAGAGATGCTGCGCAACCCAGGGCTTGGTCTGAAATTTCAGCTTACTGAGGCAAAAGCCTAGGGGTTGCTGAATGGTCAACGGAGGCTCAAAATTACGCAGCAAATTCCGGGGATCCCAAGGAGGACCCCCGGTGGGGTCGTGGGCCTCGCTCCTTTCCCAGGAACTGGCTTACGACTCCCTGTAAGATATCTTAATATACAGACGGATTTCCCGATCGTGTCTCCAAAATGTCTTCTTGTCTGGACTTCTGCGATCGCAGGGTGAGCACGAAGGGGGATGAGTCAGGGTGTTGTGGGTAATCTTGGGGTAGTGCGATCGGTGGGGGTTGTGGCGCTGGAGTGGGTTTAAGGTTTTATGGTGGATGGTTTGGCTTTAATGTTCCTGTAGTTGGAGGATTTTCCCCATGGTTCACCCTGAGCGGCTGACGCTACAGCAGTCTGAGTTAGGGTTGTCGGGTTTGGAACAGGCCCGATATAGTCCACCCTTGCTCGATCGGCCCTTAACAATAGACTGTGCCACGGTTTATTTGAGTGATGAGCAGTTTTATCAGCTCTGTGTGCAAAATCCAGAGCTGCGCATTGAACAAAGTCAAGGGGGAAAGGTAACTTTTATGGCTCCGGTGGGTGGAGAAAGTGGCCAGCGGGAAATGTTCTTGGGTGGAGAGTTATACCTGTGGAACCGCCAAAATCAGTTGGGGTATGTGTTTAGTTCTTCGACGATTTTTCAGCTACCGGGGGGTGGCAAGCGATCTCCGGATGCGGCTTGGGTGGCACAGGAGCGGTGGGAGGCATTGAGTGCTACGGAACAGGAACGATTTCCGCCGTTGGCTCCAGATTTTGTCATGGAGTTGCGATCGCGGACGGATGCGTTGGGGGATCTGGAGGCGAAAATGGAGGAGTATCGAGCCAGTGGGGTGCGGCTGGGTTGGTTGATTAATCCCCAGGATCGGGAAGTGGTGATTTATCGGTTGGGGGAGAGTGGGGTGGAGCGGCGATCGATGCCGACGGTGCTAGCGGGTGATCCGGTTTTGCCGGGATTTCGGCTTGATTTGAGCTTATTCAGCTAAAATTAGAACTACTACTTTATCTTTAGGCCATGCAAATTGTAAATTCAGTGAACGGTATTCCAATTCGCCTCACTGAAGAACGATGGAGTCATATCATCCAGTAACTTTTTCAATAGTCGTCGAAGTTACTTGGAGGGAAAAACACAACTATGGCCATAGCAAGCCCAAAAATCGATCAATATCTGAGCTTAACCCAGCTTCTCCCCCATTTCTCTGGCCAATCCTTTGAACTCGTTTATGATGCTGAAGGAGATGTGCTGTATATCCATCTCTGTTGGCCTGTCGTGGCGGCAACAAAGACAATTGTTACGGATGATGATGTTGTGATGCGCTACGCTGAGGATGAACTGATTGGGTTAACGATTTTGAATGCGAGTCAGCGGGTGATTGCACCAACTCCAACCCAAAATATGATGTAGGGGATAGATCCATGGACGATTATCAGCTTTTGATTGACCTGCACCGAAGAGCAGCCCGTCAGGGGCCGGGGGGAGAAGCTGAGACGGAAAAAGCGTTGAATTTGGCGGGAGTCGATCGCACCACTCCCCTGAAAGTTGCGGATATTGGCTGCGGGACTGGGGCTTCGGCTTTGGTGTTGGCGCGGTTGTTGAAGGGGCAGATTACGGCGGTGGATTTTCTTCAGGACTTTTTGACAGTCCTGGAGGATCAAGCTCAACAGCAAGGGCTTGCTGACAAAATTACAACCCTGTGCTGTTCTATGGCTGAATTACCCTTTTCTGAGGGGGAATATGATTTGATTTGGTCGGAAGGGGCGATTTATAACATTGGCTTTGAGCGGGGTATTGCAGACTGGCGGCGCTATCTTAAGCCCGGTGGGGTGTTGGTCGTGTCGGAAATTACCTGGATTAGGGGCGATCGACCGGGGGAGCTTCAGCAGTACTGGGAAGCGGCATATCCTGAAATTGATGTGGCTTCGGCCAAGATTCGCCAATTGGAGGAGCAGGGGTATAGTCCGATCGGATATTTTGTTTTGCCGGAATACTGCTGGCTGGAGAACTATTATCGGCCCATGCAGGCGGGTTTTGAGGATTTTCTGGACCGGAATGGCCAGAGCGAGGCAGCGCGGGACGTTGTGGCAGCGGAAGTTGAGGAAATGAGACTTTACGAGAAATATAAGGATTACTATAGCTATGGGGTTTATTTGGCGAGAAAGCTGGCTTAAGGTGCTCTAGGTTAGATTTATTGCTGTGATTGACCTTGATTTTAAGCCCTGGGATAGATCTGTGGGCTGGGTCGTGGGCTAGTTCGGGCCGATGAGCAGTGGGTTGGGGCTAAATTGAGGTATACCTAAAAGTAGCGTGAGTATACCCTCCCCTAACCTATGGCCCGCCTAACTTTAGAAATCCCAGACAGCCTCCAGCAAACCCTGACCGAAGAGGCCCAAGCCCACGGCCTAAGCCTTGAATATTGGGTGCTGCAATTGTTGCGCGATCGCCGCAATCGACCTGTTTGGCTTAGCCCCGATCAACTCAGCCCAGAACAACAGGCTCAACGAGCAGAGCAGGCCATCCAATTACTTCAGTCCTGGATTGATGCAGCAGAGGAGGAGCCGGATCTAGAACCAATCAATCCCCCGCATGTTAATTTTCCTCGTGTTTTCACGTTGCGGCAAGATTGGGCGGGTCAGTTGAAGGCACCGGGCCAAACAGCTTTAGATTTGCAGCATCAAGCCTTAAACTGGCGAGGAGAGTCATGTTTCTCCTAATGTTGCAGCAGAACACCATGAAGCTTGGATTGTTAGCTTCGATCGAGACTTTGACAAGACTGAACGGGGACGGTTAACCCCTGCTCAAGTATTAGCGCAGCAACAGTAGTATGGATATTATTCTCTGCCATACAACGGCGGATTTTGACACTTTAGGGGCAGCAGTGGGGTTGAGTCGGCTGTTGCCGGGATCGCGGATTGTGTTGGCGGGGGGGGCACATCCGACGGTGCGGGATTTTTTGGCGTTGCATCGGGATGAGTATGCTTTGGTGGAGCGGCGATCGGTGCGGCCCCAGCAGATTACAGGCTTGCATATTGTGGATACCCAGCGACGATCTCGGCTGGGCAAGACCGCAGAATGGCTTGATTTGCCCCAGGTGCGGGAGATTTGCGTCTATGACCACCATGGGGATAATCACGGTGATCAAGACAAAAACCGTGATAGTTTGCCTAATAGTGGCGATATTCCAGCAACATTGCGGCAGGTGGAGCCGATCGGGGCTGCGGCGACCTTGATCGTGGAGAAGTTGCAGGCGGCGGGGGTGGGGTTGAACCCGATCGAGGCGACGGTGATGGCCTTGGGGATTCATGTCGATACGGGGTCGCTGACCTTTGATCACAGTACGGCGCGGGATGCGGCGGCGTTGGCCTGGTTAATGGGGCAGGGGGCGACGGTGCGGCTGATTGCGGATTATGTCAACCCCAGTTTTTCCCAGGCGTTGCAGGAGTTGCTGACGACGGCCCTCGATCGGATCCAAAGCACAACCTACCAGTCCTATACTTTAGCGACGCTTCAGTTAGATTTACCAGAATTTCTACCAGGGTTGTCTAGTTTTGCTAGCCAGCTTCTTGAATTGACGGATAGCGCGACGATGCTGCTGGGGGTGACCTATCCGGCCAAGGGTGAGGGACTGCGGGGGGTGGTGATTGGCCGATCGACGATTGAAGGGACAGATCTGGGCCAACTGTTTCAGCCCTGGGGCGGTGGGGGGCATCCTAAGGCTGCTTCCTTGACATTGCGGGAGCCAAAGATGGCTGAGGTGCTGTCTCGGCTGCAAACCCAGCTTATGGACCAAATTCCGCCGCCTCTCTGTGCGCGGGAACTGATGTCGTCGCCGGTTCGGACGATTCGGCCCAGTACGACGATCGCGGAGGCTCAGCGGATTTTGCTGCGCTATGGCCATTCGGGGCTGTCGGTGGTGAATGCCAGTGGGGAACTGGTGGGCATTATTTCGCGGCGGGACTTGGATTTGGCGCTACACCATGGTTTTGGCCATGCGCCCGTGAAGGGCTATATGACCCTGAAGCCCAAGACGATTTTGCCCGAAACGGCTTTGCCGGACATCGAAGATTTGATGGTGACCTTTGATATTGGGCGTTTGCCGGTGCTAACGCTGGATGATCCGCCCCAATTGGTGGGAATTGTCACTCGGACGGACGTTTTACGCCAGCGACATCAGCAGGACTTGCCCCACCGTGAGCGTCGGCGGGAACCGCAACCGGCTTGTCCTTGGCCGACTCAGCCCCAGGACTTGCTGCGATCGCGACTGTTGCCGGAATTGTGGGATTTGCTGCAAACGGCGGCGGCAGCGGCCCATCGGCGGGGCTGGCATTTGTATTTGGTTGGGGGTGGGGTGCGGGATTTGTTGCTGGAGGCGCGATCGGGGGTGGTCGTGGCTGAACCGTTGCGGCTGAGTGATATTGATTTGGTGGTGGATGGCTTTCAGGCAACGCTTACGGAGGCGGCAGGGGTTGAATTAGCCCAGGAATTGCAGAAAATTTATCCCCAAGCCCGTTTGGAGATTCATGGTCGCTTCCAGACAGCAGCGCTTCTGTGGCATCAGGATCCCGTTTTGGGGTCGCTCTGGGTTGATATTGCGACGGCTCGAACCGAGTTTTACCCCTATCCGGCGGCCAATCCGGAGGTGGAATCTAGCTCAATTCAGCAGGACTTGTATCGTCGCGATTTTACGATTAATGCTTTGGCTTTGCGGCTGACAGCGCCCCGATCGGGCTTATTGCTGGATTATTTTGGCGGATTGCTAGATCTTCATGCCCAGCAAGTGCGGGTACTCCATGCCAATAGCTTTATTGAAGACCCAACCCGGATCTATCGGGCGGTGCGGTTTGCGGTGCGGCTGGGCTTTACGATCGAAGCCCAAACCTTGAGCTATATTCGCTATGCCTTGGAAAGTGGGGTCTATGAGCGTACCCAGGGGGAAAATCCGGTGGCTCCGGCCTTGCAAACCCGTTTAAGGGCGGAATTCCAGCTTATTTTGTCGGCTTCCTATTGGCGGCGATCGTTACAACTGCTGGGCAACCTCAAGGCGCTGCGGTGTCTCCATAGTTCCTTGGTTTTAACGCCGGAGTTGTGGCGACGGGTGCGGCTGGTCGATCGCTACTTGGGTTGGCTCCAGCAGCAACCCCAAAATTTAGGCCGGGAACTGCCATTTTTAATCCCCGCAGCGACGGAAAGCCCTATTTACCCTTGGTTGCTGCGACTGGAGGCACTGTTAACGGGCTTGGCGGGTGCTAATCTTCAGCAAACGGAGGAGTTGCGGCGATCGGTGGCGACCAAGTTGCAGTTGCCAGCGGAGAGTATTGAGCGGCTGGCCCAATTGGAGGGGGCAGTGGCCGAGATTACGGCACAGTTACCCGCCTGTGAGCAGCCGAGTCAAATTTATCAGTGCCTTAAACCCCATAGTGCGGCAATTGCGGTGCTAGTGGCGGTTCAGGTGTCGCAACCCCTGCGACGGAAGATTTGGCACTATCTAACGCACTGGTTTGCGGTGAGGCCTCCGCTGGGTGGGGCTGATCTAAAACAGTTGGGGTATAAACCGGGACCACAGTTTAAGGTGATGCTGGATTTAGCTCTAGCGGCAACCTTGGATGGGAAGTTGGGGAAAACGGAGGAGGAGCAGCGTCAGGGGGCGATCGGCCTGATTCAACGGCAATTCCCTTTGTCCTAGGCGATAAATCGCAAGAAGAAGCGTCCGAAGACCCCTCACCCCCAGCCCCTATCCTAGAGCGGGAGAGGAGAGCAAGATCGTCTGAAGAGGGCGGGTTTGGAGGAATAGCCGCGATTGTGTAGGATTTTGGGCGAAGATCCGCCCCTACAGGGATTTTGGAGGGATATAGGGCGATCGGGCTGGGGTTAATCTAATGGGTGGTGTTGAGTCAACCAGGTTTGTAGGGCTTGGCGGTGGATGGTTTGCCAGGGGAGTTGGGTTTGGCGGGCGATCGTGGCGCAATCTTCATATTCCGGCTGAATATTGAGGGGTTGCTCGGCGGTGCTGCCTAGATCTGGATCCCAGGCAATTTTGACCGCAACGGCCCCATACTCAGTTTCAACCCGATCGAGGCGACGCTGTAAAACCCGCCGCTCCTGCACCAAGCGACGAATCCCTAGGGTACTGGTTTCCCGGAATATTAAGGCTTCACAGGTATTTACCAAGGATTCTGGGGCGATGACGGACAGTAAGATGCCCGATCGGCCTTTTTTCATGGTAATAGCCTGGGTAAAGACATCCAGCGCCCCCAGTTTGAGGAGTTGTACTGTAACATAGGCGATCGCCTGGGGGGAGAGGTCATCGAGTTGGGTTTGGAGGAGGGTGACGGTGGTGGGGGAGTGGGAGTGGGAGTGGGAGTGGGGAGTAGGGGAGTGGGGAGGAGAAGAAAGAAGAGTAGTGGAGTGGGGAGTAGGGGAGTGGGTAGTAGG
>JBMTWK010000010.1:0-16712 GCA_049452395.1 Prochlorothrix sp.
AACCTCTAAAAAAATAAAGTAAGCCATGGTAGGTTGTTGTTAGGGTCGTGGGATGCACCCAAGCGTGTGGTTATTGCCCTTGTCTTGATCTGTCCTTGCGCTGACCGCTCCCTTAACTCGTTACAAATTTCATTCGTTACACCTCCATCGTCACAACTCCATGGTCACCTCTTCCCCCTCCCGTCATGCCCTCTCTGAGGCTCTGTCTTTAGATGCCATTCGCTACAACGATCAAGGCTTAGTGCCAGCGATCGCCCAGGACTACCTGGACGGTACCGTATTGATGTTGGCCTGGATGAACCGGGAGTCTTTGCAGAAAACCTTAGAAACGGGAGAAGCCTGGTACTGGAGCCGATCGCGCCAAGAACTGTGGCACAAGGGCGCAACGTCGGGCCATTTGCAAAAGGTGCAATCGATCCGCTACGACTGCGACAGTGATGCCTTGCTGCTCTCGATCGAGCAAGTGGGCGATATTGCCTGCCATACCGGGGAGCGCAGTTGTTTTCACCAAGTAGAGGGCCAAATTATCCCCCCCCCCGCCGATATGCTGTCCCAAGTCTTTGCCGTCGTGCGCGATCGCCGCGACAATCCCCAGGAAAGCTCCTATACCTGTAGCCTCTTCCAGTCCGGCGACAATAAGATTCTCAAAAAAATTGGCGAAGAGGCCGCCGAAGTGGTGATGGCCTGCAAAGACGACGCAAAGGACGAAATCGCCGGAGAAGTGGCAGATTTATTTTTCCATGCCCTTGTGGCGATCGCCCACCACAACGTAGACCTGCGCGATGTCTACCGCAAGCTCCAAGAACGCCGCCGTTAACCGGCTCCCTCACCCTGGGCTGATCCCAGGGGCAACAACCCCTACCCTAACCCTGGGTTGCAAATGTGCCAAACTGAGGAAAATATCTGCCAACAACACGGTCTTCTCCCATGCACTTTTCCCCCACGACGCTGACATCCTCTCCCCCCCAAACTTCCCTCTATGAGCAGGATATTTTGCTTTGGGTTGAGGATACCGTTGCAAAACTCAAAGCTAGAGACTTTGACATCCTAGACCTGGAGAATCTAATCGAAGAGGTGGAGTCCTTGGGTATTTCCCAGCGCAAAGAACTACTCAGCCGCTTAACGGTGATTCTGGAGCATCTGCTCAAGCGGCTGTATGTGAACTTGCCCTACGACTATAACGGCTGGGAACGCACAGTTCGCACTCAACGAGCGGAGCTAGGGATTCTCTTCCAGTTTGCTCCCAGTTTGAAGCGCCAATGGGACCAAAGCTTTACTCAAGCGTGGGCAGGTGCCCTCAAGCGAGTGCGGCAAGATTATCCCCAAGTTGAGTTTCCCGATGAGTGGCCCCATGAGAGCACGATCGAAGCCTTGCTCGATCGCGACTTTTGGCAAAATGACCCCGAATAGTCTCTAACTGGGTGCTTATTACCAAAGCTTGGCCATATTTAGCTTGAAACCGGGAAGTTCTGGGTCTCCCGTGACAATGCTGGGGTTTTCCAAGACTTGGGGCGATCGCTGGGGGCGGTAGATTGCGACGGTGCGATTTTGACGATCGATGAGCCAACCGAGCAAAACCCCATTGTCGATATACTCTTCCATTTTGGCCTGAAGCTTACTCAGACTATCGCTAGCTGACCGTAGCTCCATGACAAAATCGGGACAGAGGGGCGCAAAGGCAGCTTGATCCGGAGGAGCTAAGGCATTCCAACGATCGGCCCGGACCCAAGCCGCATCGGGCGATCGCACCGCACCATTCGCCAATCGAAAACCGCTACTGGAATCAAACCCCAAGCCAGTCCCATCCTGCTCTGCCCAAATTCCCAGTTGCACCGCCAAGTTAAAATTGCGGTTGCCAGTATCAGCAAAGGCTGGAGCCATAACAATAACTTCCCCCTGGGCCGTTCGTTCAATGCGTAGGTCTCGGTTTTCCTGACAAAACTGCTCAAATTCCGCCTCCCCCAGGGTCGGCAAAATCAGAGCGAGAGGAGTGTGGGCAGAGACCCGATCGGGGCTAGGGGTGTTATGGATCAGTACAGTCGTTGTCATGGAGCCAGCATCTCCCACGGTTCTTTAATCTAGTTATCCACTGTGGACTCTAGCCAGGTGCATCCCACTTTGGAAGAATCTGGGTAGGGGTCGTGCCTCCGCTTGTCCTGAGCATAGTCGAAGAGTGCCGACCCTCTTTGGCCCCGATCAAAGCTTTTTGGCAGCGGCAACCACGGGGGGATTGCCCCTACCAGATTGGTTAAATCGCTAAAGTGGGATGCTCCCCTCTAGCCAATCATCATAACGCAGGCCCTAAGCAGGGTAGGGTTGCTATAGACTTGTCTAAAAACTTAAACTTGAGAACTTAGAACTGTAGACCACGGCGAGGCTAACCGTAGCCCAGGGGCACCCGGCCCCGACTTTCAGCCCCGACTGCCGGTCTATCTTTCCATCACCCCAACTCAGGCTATAGCAGAAGGAGTGTTCACCGCCCATGGGTAAAGTCGTCGGCATTGACCTAGGCACCACCAACTCCGTGGTGGCAGTAATGGAAGGAGGACGGCCCGTAGTCATCGCCAATGCCGAAGGAACCCGGACCACCCCCTCCGTGGTTGCCTTTAGTAAGGATGGCGATCGGCTGGTGGGACAGTTGGCACGACGGCAGTCGGTCCTGAACCCCAAGAACACCTTTTTCAATATCAAGCGCTTCATGGGGCGCAAATACAGCGAACTCAACCCCGACTCCAAGCGGGTACCCTACACCATCCGGCGCGGAGAAGACGGCAACGTCAAAATTATTTGCCCCAAGCTGCAAAAGGAATTTGCCCCCGAAGAAGTATCGGCCATGATTTTGCGGAAGCTAGCCGATGAAGCCAGCCGCTACTTAGGCCAGCCTGTGACCGGCGCAGTGATTACCGTGCCCGCCTACTTCAACGACTCCCAGCGGCAGGCCACCCGCGACGCAGGGCGAATTGCGGGCTTAGATGTAAAACGCATCCTCAACGAGCCAACAGCGGCTTCCTTGGCCTATGGCCTAGAACAGCGGCAACAGCAGAAAATCCTCGTCTTTGACCTCGGCGGGGGCACCTTTGATGTCTCGATTTTGGACGTGGGCAATGGGGTCTTTGAGGTCAAAGCCACCAGCGGTGATACCCAATTGGGCGGGAACGACTTCGATCGCAAAATTGTCGATTGGCTTGCGGAAAAATTCATCGAACAGGAGGGGATCGATCTGCGCCGCGATCGCCAGTCCCTCCAGCGCCTCACAGAAGCCGCAGAAAAAGCCAAAATTGAACTCTCCGGAGTCAGCATTACCGATATTAGCCTCCCCTTTATCACCGCCACCGAAGACGGCCCCAAACACCTCGATGCACGCCTCAGCCGGGGCGAGTTTGAAAGCCTCTGCCAGGACCTGCTAGAGCGGCTCCGGCGACCGATTATGCGTGCCCTCAAGGACTCAGGGCTAAATCCGCTCCAAATTGATGAAGTTGTGCTGGTGGGCGGCTCAACCCGAATGCCCATGGTCCAGGAAGTCGTGCGGGCCTTTATCCAAAAAGCACCCAACCAAAATGTCAACCCCGATGAAGTCGTCGCCGTCGGGGCTGCGGTCCAGGCAGGCATTATCGAAGGCGATGTGCGGGATGTGTTGCTGTTGGATGTCACGCCGCTGTCCTTGGGGCTAGAGACGATCGGCGGGGTCATGAAAAAGCTCATTCCCCGCAATACCTCCGTCCCCGTGCGGCGATCGGACATTTTCTCAACGGCAGAAAATAACCAAACCCTCGTCGAAATCCACGTCCTCCAAGGCGAACGGGAAATGGCCAAGGGCAATAAATCCCTGGGCCGCTTCAAGCTCACCGGCATTCCCCCCGCCCCCCGTGGCATCCCCCAGGTCCAAGTCAGCTTTGACATCGACTCCAACGGCATTTTGCAGGTCAGCGCCCTCGATAAAACCACCGGACGCGAACAAACCGTCACTATCCAAGGTGCATCCACCCTCAACGAAGCCGAAATTCAGCGGATGATGAAGGAGGCAGAGGAATTTGCCCAGCAGGACCGCCAGCAAAAGGCCAAGGTGGAGAAGCGCAACAAAGCCGAGGGGCTAGCCAGCCAAGCCGAGCGCAAACTGCGGGAAGTGGCCTTAGATTTTGGTATGTACTTTGCTGAACAGCAGCGGCGACGCATTGAAGGGCTAATTCGGGAACTGCGCCAAGCCGTGAAGGCCAACGACGATCGCGGCATTGACCTGACCCAAGCCGATCTGCAAGATGCCCTCTACGACCTCAATCAGGAGGTCAAATTCCGCCTTTCAGAAGAAGACGAAGAAGACTTCTTTCAGCCCCTCAAGGACACCTTGGCCAGCGTGCGGGAAGGCAACCTGTTTAAGCGCGATCGGGACCGCGATCGGGAAGATGAGTTTGCCCCCCTGGACAACCGGGGTCGCGATCGGGGCGGACCGGACCGCATGGGCGATCGGCGCGGGGGCGATCGAGTTGGCGATCGGGGCAAAGACCGCTTCGGGGATCCACGGGGGAATTCGCGGGGAGCCGATCGATTTGGCGATCGGCGTGGGAATGATCGGAATGCAGCTTCCCGCAACCGGTACAGTAACTTTTTTGAAAACGAAGACTGGGGCGACGATGATGAGTGGTTTTAAGGGACAACCTCAAAAAACAGTGGACCCTAGCAGATGCAAGAGTGCTCACCCTAAAAATCCATAACTTTTTTTTAGGTTTTTCATCCCTTTGGCGGGCACAAGCCTAAGGAGAAAAGCTACAATCAAATGGGTTTGGTCCCAGTTAGTCCCTGCTTTTGCTCTGGTAATCCTGAAAAAGGCGGCACTTTTTTTGGGAATCCCATACCATAGTGCAAGGATTCAACCCCTTCAAACCCCTAAACCCATTCTCCCCCTGCGTCCAAATCCCCTTGGAGCCACAGGTGCAAAACCCCAGAGCATTTCCCCCCTGGGTGAGCTTTGGAGCGGTTTGGGTAAAGCCCCCCTCCCCCAGTGGGAGTCTAAATTTACTGGAAAGGTAGAGCGTTAGGTATGGCAATAACCGCTACAGGGGACACAACACTGAGCAAGTTGTCGGGCCGAGTTTTGAGTCCCAAAACCCCATCTCCCCACCTTGCTCTCTCTCCTTCCAGTCTTTCACCCGTTCGATTTATTTAAGGAGCATGAGGAAAGCGGCATGACCCAGGCTAATAACGTAATCGTCGCTGTCAGCGAGCCTGAGCTTAGCATTGAAGAGCCTGCAACGTTAGTTGAAGAGGATATCCAGGCAGAGGATCTCCAGGCAGAAGACTCCTTTGACGAGGACGCTGATATTACTAGCAACCACCTTGATGAGGAAGCCAAAGCAAACGGGAAAAATCGCTCCCGTCGCAAGGCGCAGGTCAAAAAGAAGCACTATACTGAAGATTCAATTCGGCTGTATCTCCAAGAAATTGGCCGCATCCGCTTACTTCGTGCTGACGAAGAGATTGAATTGGCTCGGAAAATTGCTGACTTGCTTGAACTAGAGCGAGTCTATGAAGAGTTTCTAGAGCACAACAGCCGTCCTCCCAGCGATGCAGAGTGGGCCGAGGCCGTTGGCCGCAAAAAGGACGAGCATATTCTGCCCCTGCGGGACTTCCAGCGTCGCCTTTACCAAGGGCGCAAAGCCAAGGAAAAGATGGTCCAGTCTAACCTAAGACTGGTGGTCTCCATCGCCAAGAAATACATGAACCGGGGCCTATCGTTCCAAGACCTCATTCAAGAGGGCAGTCTGGGCCTAATCCGGGCGGCGGAAAAATTTGATCATGAAAAGGGCTACAAGTTCTCCACCTACGCAACCTGGTGGATTCGCCAAGCCATTACCCGCGCCATTGCTGACCAGTCCCGCACCATTCGCCTGCCCGTCCACCTCTACGAAACCATTTCTCGGATTAAGAAAACCACCAAGCTTCTGTCCCAAGAAATGGGCCGCAAACCCACGGAAGAGGAGATCGCCACCCGCATGGAGATGACGATCGAGAAGCTGCGGTTTATTGCCAAGTCGGCCCAGTTGCCGATTTCCTTGGAAACGCCGATCGGTAAAGAAGAAGACTCCCGCCTCGGGGACTTCATTGAGTCCGATGGTGAGACCCCTGAAGATCAAGTCTCCAAGAGCCTGCTGCGGGAAGACCTCGAAGGAGTTCTCAGCACCCTCAGCCCTCGCGAACGGGATGTGTTGCGCCTGCGTTATGGTCTGGATGATGGCCGGATGAAGACCCTAGAGGAGATTGGCCAAATTTTCAACGTGACCCGTGAACGGATTCGCCAGATTGAGGCCAAGGCTCTGCGTAAGCTGCGCCATCCCAATCGCAATAGCGTTCTCAAGGAATATATCCGCTAAACCGGTTTCCCAATTCCTGTAGGGTGGGCAGTGCCCACCTTTTTTTATGCCTTGTTTTATAGTTTAGATTTTGTCACTAGACAGAGCTTATTCTGCCTGTGGGGTTTCAGCACTGAGCGCTTCCACTTCCGCTACGGTGAGTCCAGTGGTTGCGGCGATCGTTTCGGAGGGCAATAATCCCAACAGCGATCGGGCAATCTCCCGGCTCCGCTGCCGTTCCCCTTGGGACTGTCCCTGCTGCAACCCCTGCTCTAGCCCCTGCTGCAACCCCTGCTCTAGCCCCTGCTGCAACCCTTCCTCGCGTCCCTGTTCCAGCCCCTCCAGCAACGCCCGCCGCACCACGTTACGGCTATCTTCCACCGCTAGGGCGCGGCGTTCTAGGAGTTCAAACTCTGCGCGGCTGAGGTTAGCGGACTCGGCAATGTGGAAAGCAAGATCGAAATTGGGATTATCCCGCAGAACAGCAGGAATTTCCTCTAAAACGCCGGTTTGCTGGATAAAAAAGATCCATTGGTCTGTGAGGGTCTCCAGTTCATCCAGGGTCTTGGTAAATTTAGGCAATTCGACAAAGATTAACTGAATATCATCGCCGTAGGGCAAGCCATCTTCTTGATCGAGGAGTTTGTAGTGGGAGAGGGGCCGATCGCGTTCTGGGAAGAGGACAAAATCCGTAATGGTCAGGGCGATTACCGGACGCAAGCGGCTGTAGCCTTGGCCCCGTTCCAGTTGTAGAGAGTAGGCTTTGGCGGCGTTGTAGAGAACCCGCTTGTTGAAGTCCAGGGGATTGAGCACCTGCATTTCAATTAAAACGGTCTCCCCCTGCTCTAACTTGGCCTTTACATCTAAAAACGTGTCTTTAATGCCCTGAAGCTGGGGAGATTGGTAGGGATCGAGGATTTCCAGATCTTGGATGATATTTTCCCCGCGATAGATAAGGGCATTGAGGAACTCGATCAGGATGGGCTTGCTGTGGGGGGAGCCGAAGATTTTTTTGAAGGCGAAGTCGGTTTTGGGGTCGAGGAAAGTCATAGGGAGCCTCACAAGGGGATTTGGCTCTGATTATATCAAGGGGAGACTGCCTCAGGTTGTGCTGTCGCGAAGGGGCGATCGCAACAGAGAAGCAACGGGCAGCCCTAACGATCGGGGGTAGAGAGCCACTGATGTAGAGCAGTGATACTGGCTTGGAGCGATCGCTCAAAAAAAGGCCGATCGAGGTTCTCCAGGGTATCACTCGGCTGGTGATAGTGGGGATTGCGGAGATTTCCGGTATCCGTCACCAAAATCGCGCCAATATTGTGGAGCCAAAAGGGCGCATGGTCACTCCGCAGAACATCGGGGGTTAGAATGCCCTTGAGGGGAACCGCTAGGGTATAGACAAAAAATTCCGGCGAAGCAGGGACGGCAGCAAAGGCATCCAAAAGGGTGTCATTTTCCGCATCGCCAACGATCGCCACAAAATTGCCCCGATCGCTGGGCAAAAATGCCTTTGGTAAGCCCTCCGGATAGGTTTGACAGCCTGCCTCTTGGCAACCATAACCCAACATATCCAAGACCATAACCGCCTCCAAGTTCGCTAAATTCTCAAAGGACTGGGTATAGGCAAAACTCCCCTGAAGTCCCTGTTCTTCCAGGTCAAAAAAAACCAGTTCTAAGGATTTGGGGTAATTTCTGGCTTGGGACTCTGAGAATAACGCCGCAATTTCCAAAAGGCCCGCTGTACCAGTGCCATTGTCATTAAAACCGGGAGATCCCGCAACAGTATCATAGTGGGCTGCGACTAGGATTTTAGGGCGATCGATCCCGCGATCGGCTGAGTTTAAAGTTGCCGAACTAGTTGTCGAATTGGTTACTGGATCAGTGGCCGAACTCGCTGCCGGACTGGTTATTTGCTGGGGATTTGCATCCGCTGGGGGACTGGCCGCAGGACTCAGGGCCGCGCTTGGACTCTCCGATCGCCGAGCCACCAGATTAACCCCCCCACTAAAAGCCTGTTCACTCACCTCCCAGCCCCGATCGCGCAACTGCTCCGTCAGCCACTGCCGCGCTTGGCGACGATCTTGGAGGTCATAGCGGGGAGTGGGGAGGGCTTGGAGCGTGGACCAGAGGCGATCGGGATCGAGGCTGGGGGCCAGAGGCGGAGTTGTCGCAACAGCAGCAGGGGGTTGGGTGGGGTTCGGAAGGTTCACAGCAGGGAAACTCACAGCAGGGGAATTTACCGCGATCGGCGTTGGCCGTGCAGCCTCGATCGCCCGCTGTCCATCCCCACTACCCTGACAGCCCCCACTCGCCCCACCGACCAGGGAGATCGTCAACATCCACCTCCCCAAACAACCCATACCTCGCTGGCGTTGAGCAGTCCAGGACAACCCCACAAAACCCTGCCACCGCCGGGAAAAGCCCACATTCCTCAACCGCATTTCAACAACCTCAATCCCTCCCCCTAGGCGCTAGTCCTCCAGCGCAAAAATGACAGGCTCTTGGTACAAAGGAGCCGTAAACGTCACCGTCGATCCCAATCCTTCCCCCATACTGTAAAAATTCACCTTGCCCCCCATAGCCTCAATCAAACGCTGGGAAATAACCAAACCCAGGCCCGTACCTCCATACTGACGGGTGCGGGAACTATCCACTTGGCTAAACGCCTTGAACAGTCGGGATTGCTTCTCCAGAGACACCCCAATCCCCGTATCCGCCACACTCACCTGCACATAACCGGGCATTTCCTGATCCTGAACCGTCATTTTCGATCGTTTCACCTGCGCACTGACCGTAATCCCCCCCTCATGGGTAAATTTCAGCGCATTCCCCACCAAATTCAACAAAATCTGTAACAAACGCTGGTAATCGCCATAAACCAAAATATCGTCGCGGGTAGACGGCAGCCGTAACTCATACTCCAGTTTTTTCCGCTCCGCTTGGGTGCGGGTTTTCCGCTCCACATCCGCAAACAACTCGCTCAGGCTGACCGGCTCCAGATCCAGATCCATGCGGCCTGCTTCAATTTTGGCGATGTCCAGAATATCGTTGATGATATCCAGCAACAACAAGGCCGATCGGTGGGCCTCCCCCACAAACTCATGCTCCTCCTCAGGGCTGTCGGCCATATCATCCAGCACCAGCTTCAGGAAGCCAATCATGCCATTGAGCGGTGTTCGCAGTTCATGGGACGTATTGGCCAGAAACTCACTCTTCAGGCGGGAAACCTCCTCAGCTTGCTGCTTCGCTTCCTCTAGCTCCCAATGCTTCTGCATTAGACTGCTATTGGCCTTTTGCAGTTCCTGAGCCATATCCTGGGCCTCAGAAAATAAATGGGCATGGGCCAGGGCCGTCCCCACCTGATCGGCTAATTCACTCACCGCTTCCAGTTCCGGCTTCGACCAAGCTAGGGTTGTCGTTTCCCGGTCTTCGGGCTGGGCCTGGGCAGATCTACGGAAAGGCTGGGGCGACAGGGAGCCATAGCCTAAAACAATTAGCCCATTGGGTTGATCTTGGTAGGACGTTGCCACCGCCAGCAGCGCACATTCAGTCCCCTCTTCGGGCTGGGGGACAACCGTTGTGGTGGGTATCAGGGTTTGCAGCGTCTGTTGCAGTTGAGGATGGGCCTGAAGATCAAAAGCTTCACCGCGCAGGGATTCGATCGGCACCCGTTGGTACTCCCCCACGATCGGCAGATGCTGAGTCGTCCCATCATAGGCACAAATAATGCAGCGATCGACCTTGAGAATTCCCCCCAAACCATTCACCGTTTGCTGCCAAATATTTTCAAGATCCAGGGTGCGGCGAATATTCCAAGCAATCAGGGTAAACAGCTTTTGGTACCGCGCAAGGCCCACCTCCGTAATCAGGGAATGGCGGCCCTGATTGGCAGATTCGGGGACCACAGGCCGGGGATGGGGAGTCAGGCACTTACCTAGGACCAAAAGGGTCCGGGAAGTCTGCTGGGGCAGCAGGATCGGGCTAAGGGTAAGGTCAAAGTCGAACAGGTGCTGCCCATAGCAAAACGTTTCACGAAACTGGATGGGCTTGAGGTGGTCTAGCACCCAACGGACTTTACTGAGGTAATGTTCCAGGTCCACCGGTCCGGCCTTGGGACTCATTTGGGTGTGGACCAACTGGCTCGGTTGCAGGTCGATCGAAAGACTATGTTGCCAATAAAACGAAAGATATTGCCCCAGGGCATCTTGGGTAAACACCAGATCAGCAGCGTGGCGGGCCACCGGTCTCTCATCCCGCTCCTGACTGAGAGACTCGGCATTGGACTTGGGGGGCAGGGGCTGGGAGGTTGCCGAGGCTTGCATAACTGCTTCTCCTGATAATGCGGGTCATGCTGGCAGGGAGGACAGGTGCCCAATCACTGGATGACTTGAGATGACTTTAATTGATCTAACTATACCCGTAGGCTACCCCAATTCATTCTGCTGGGTAGATTTGCGAGGTGCATCCCATTTTAGAACGATGAGAACCCCATACATCTTCCCCCACTCTCCCACCATTCCTTACACCCCCTACTCCGCCACTCTTCTACCCCTAACGACCTCCCTATCCCTCCACTCTTCTAGCCCTAACGACCTCCCTACTCTTGCACTTCTCCATCCCTACTCCGCCACTCTTCTACCCCTAACGACCAGGAGCATCCCACTTTAGCGATTTAACCGACTGGGTAGGGGCAAACCCCCCGTGGTTGCCCTGGCTTTGGACCAAAGAGGGTCGGCACGGGGGCACGACCCCTACCAAGATTCTGCCAAAGGGGGATGCTCCCTAACAACCTCCCTACTCCTCCACTTCTCCATCCCTCCTTCACCACGCTTCTACCCCTAACGACCTCCCTACTCCTCCACTTCTCCATCCCTACTTCACCACTTCTCTACCCACCCATCTCCCCCAAAAACCGACAGAGACGCTGGTTCTTCAAAACTGTACAACCTGTACGACAGGGTACAACCAACGTCTCTGCTAAAGAAATAAAGGAAATTTAAGGTTTAGTCGTTCCATTCACCCCTAGGTGGCACAGGAACACTTCGGGAGAAGGTACGGGCTAGATCTTCATCCCGTTGGGGATCGCCCCGCAGCCAGCGGCGTAGAGCAGCTTCAATAATGCGGCTAGGATCCTGGGTGAGGTGGTTAACTTCTTCGAGGAGGTCGGGATCGATGTTGATGCGAAGTTCGATTTTATCGCGCTTGTTCACTTCGGTACCGAGGGCTGCTGTGCCCGCTTTAGCCTCATTTTGGGTTTGAGCAAGGGGTTCTGTCATAACGGCGTTTCCTTGATGGGGATATAGGGGAAGCTGAGTTCCGTGACATACTCCCGACACCGATGCAAGCAGACGGTGCGGGCTTCTCCCACGGCACGAGTACTACCTCTGGTTAGCCGATTCGAGCGGTTTAGGGTGACGAAGATGCCCAGCGCCACGACTCAATTTTTTCTCCACAGGGGAGGCTTGCGATTTTGTTGGACTGACTCTCTATTGCAACCTTGGAAACGGGGGACTTGCGGCAATGCCTACGGGTCGGTCAACTCCAGTTGTCGGTCGAAAGTGAATCGTATCAAGGAAATGTCCTTGCACGTATTTCTTTGATTGTACAACGGTCTCAGCTAGGTTTCTGGGCAATTTGGCGATTTATCGCCCACCCATTCTACGGGCTGTGGTCCGCTTAGCATCGTTTGAGGGCGAGACTTCTCACCACCGCACTTTTCACCCCAAGGCCCACCTCATCCGGTAGAGCGCGGGGCTGGCTGTCTAGGAGCTAAACAAGGCTAAACAAGAAGAATCTCTAAGGTTAGGGTTCCCACGCAGGTGGCTAGACTGACCATAGGTCAAGAAGTTGGGGCGAAGTGCCACTCTCCGGTAACATTTTGTTAACACTTGAGAAGGCATCGTCATGCTCAGGTCCTAGGTCGGTAACAAGGTGCCTCAAGCTTGGGTCTAATTCTTGCATCAAAATCTTGGATCAAAATTTCGAGTCAAGGGATAACACTATAACTTAGAACTTGATCTTATCGCCCCCAGGTAGGCCGTAAATCCGCCATTCCTGCAACTGTGGTTTTCGCCCGGATTGGGGACGGAGATTTGGCCTTGGGCTGGGCAGCGAGGGCGAGAGGTTTGCTTTACAATGCAAGGCGAGTCCCAAGGTGGAGCCTCAGTAAAGTCTCGGAAAGCTTCTGCTTTCTTGATCTACCCATTTAGAACTGCTAAAACTGCCATGTCAGACGCTACCGGATCTGCCAAAGTTGAAATTTATGTGTGGACGATGTGTCCCTTTTGCCGCCGCGCGAAGGCATTGCTAGATCGCAAAGGGATTGCCTACGAGGAGTATGTGATTGATGGTGATGAGGCGGCGCGGGCGGTGATGGCCCAACGTGCCCAGGGGCGGCGCAGTGTGCCGCAAATTTTTATTAACGATCGCCCGATCGGCGGTTGTGATGATCTCCATGACTTAGACGATAAAGGTCAGCTTGATACCCTGTTAGCGACCTCAACTTAGGGCATGGTTGATTCACGGGATAATCTGCTTAGGGGCAATCCCTCTGGAGTTACCCCGATTGTGGTCCGAAGAGGGTCGGCACGGGGGCGCGACCCCTACCAGTGTTCATCCCCTCATCCAGCAATGCCCCTTTTAACTACCCTGCATAAGGATTCAAACCTCTGTGAAACTTGCTTTTATTATTGACCCCATTGAGGGGTTGGATCCCGGTCATGACTCCAGTGTTGCCCTGATGGAAGCGGCCCAGCAGCGGGGGCATGAGGTTTGGATTACCGCGATGGCCTCCCTGCGCGTCTGGGGAGGACAGGCTTGGGCCACTCTCCAGCCGGTGCAGCTTGAGCCGGTTCGCCTCCAGGGCGATCGCTGGCAGGTGCCGAATCCGTGGTACCACTTAGGCGAAGCCCAGGACTTAAGCCTTGGGGCCATGGATGCTGTTTTTATGCGCAAGGATCCCCCGGTCACCATCCCCTACCTCTACGCAACCTATGTTTTAGATGCGGTGGATCCGGAACAAACCTTGGTGCTGAATGCACCCCAAGGGCTACGATCGGCCAACGAGAAGATGTATGCCCTCCAATTTGCGGAAGTTATCCCGGAAACCATTGTCAGCTCCCAAAAGGCCAGCATTATCGAGTTTGTGAACCAGCAGGGGCGGGCGGTGCTGAAACCCCTGGGCGGGAAGGCGGGGGAAGGCATTCTGTTTCTGGAGCCGGACGATCGCAACCTCAATTCCCTGATTGAGATCAGCACCCACCAAGGCCAGGTACCGGTGATGGTCCAGACCTATTTACCGGAGGCCAAAGCGGGGGACAAGCGGATTATTGTGCTCCATGGGGAGCCGATCGGGGCCGTAAACCGGGTGCCGACGGGGAAGGAGTTCCGGGGCAATATGGCGGTGGGGGGACGGGTGGAAGCGGCCCCACTAACGGAGCGCGATCGGGAGATTTGTGCCGCAGTGGCCCCGGCCCTACGGCGAGATGGGTTGTATTTTGTCGGGCTGGATGTGATTGGGGGCTATCTCACGGAGGTGAATGTGACGAGTCCGACGGGGATTCGGGAGATCGATCGCCTGGATGGAGTACGGCTAGGGGATCAGGTGATTGCCTGGTTAGAGGCGTTTCGGAGTCGTTAATCGTTAATTGCCCCCTGGTTCCCCTGCACCCCTGGTAACTCCTGGTTCCCATGCTCTGCGTGGAAACTCTTGATGGGCGCGACCGCGCCCTGACTTCAGACCAGATGCAGCAAGGGAGCTAGGATAAGCCGCGACGCTGGAGCGTCGGGGAGGCATTCCCACGCCGGAGCGTGGGAACGAGGGTTTGGGGGGATTTAGGGGGGATACTCCTGGTTCCCATGCTCTGCGTGGGAACTCTTGATGGGCGCGACCGCGCCCTGACTTGAGACTAGTGACTTAGAGGCGACGCTGGAGTGTCGGGGAGGCATTCCCACGCCGGAGCGTGGGAACGAGGGTTTGGGGGGAATTTAGGGGGATTTAGGGGATTTCTAGAGATAAAAGCGATCGAACAAGACCACCTCACTCTCAGGCTTGCGTGTATCAAAATAATAGCTACTGACGGAACCCTCCCCAGTATCCAGGAGAGTAAAGACCGTGATGTCATTGCTGGCAATGTAGGGCAGGGGGTTGCCGTGGTCATCAGTCAGGGGGGCGATTGACGGCATAACCGGCTCCAAACCCCAGGGATCACCGTAGGCTGGATAGGTTTCTTGGAACCCTTCAGGCACCGGGCGCGGTTCTGTGGCCGCAATCTCCGCCGTTCCGGCCCAAAAAGCACCGTAGCTATTGCCCACATTAGAAGTTTCCAGGAAATGCAAGCCACCAGGGCTGGTAAAACGGTTCCAGAGATGGGAGTGGCCATTGAGCACCAAGTCAACCCCAGCCGCCTCCAGCAACGGGGCAATATCTCGGTTGAGGTAGTCCTGCTCTAGGGGATACTCATAGTGCACTGCGCTCAGATGGCCAGCGGAATCCCGCACAAGAACTTGTACCGGGTCGGTATAGGCCGGAACGATGTTATCGCCTAGGGTATGGACGGGATGGTGAAACATCACCACCCGATAGGTCGCATTCTGAAACTCTGGGCTAGCCAATTCCCGCTGAAGCCACTGGTACTGTTCACTGCCGGGACCGATCGGCTCAAAAATATGCTGACCATACCCCCAACGATCGGGATAGGGCAAATCCTCCGTTTTCTCCCGATAGCGGCCCCGGACATTAGCTTCCACCCCCCAGGGTCGCCAGATGGTGGTGGCATAGAGGACCACTAAACGCAGGTTACCAAGGCTGAGGGCGTAATAGCCGGGATGGGAGTCTGTGGGGCGGGGATTAGCAGGCCAGGTCAAAATTTCGCTGAGGCTTTGCCAATTAAAGCTACGATCGGCTAGCCAGGAACGGTACTGGGGATCCATCACTGGGGGAGGGAAAGCATCGTAGGTTGAGGTAAGGGGATTTTGGGCCAGATCTAGGGCGATCGATCGGGGGATGGCATCCGCAAACTGACGATTCAGGGAAGGCTGGGCGATCGGCCCCGATCGTCGCCCCATCACCTCATGGTTTCCCAAAGCGGGAAAAAGCGGCACAGACTGAAGCAGAGGAGCACCGCTATAGACCCGTCCCGCCAACTCAACCTTCGCCCTACCCTGCAAGGCCGGGAAAAACGCCCCCCCTCGGCTATCATCGAACCATTCCGAAGCCCGATCGGCCACATTCACCAAATCCCCCGCCATCAAAATGCCATCGATCGCGGCGATCGATCCCACCGTTTCCGCCACTTTTTGCAGGTTGGCAGCCACCATCGGCTTTAGTTGGTGATCGGAAGTCAGGAGCAGCTTCAGGGGCTGATCCGGAGGGGGAAGGGGGGCAAGGCTGTAGCGATCGCTGTGGATGGTTTGGCCCTGGTACTGGCTGGTGACTTGGTAGGGAACGCGCACACCGGGGGTCAGGCCCGAAACTAGGGCTTCATGTCGCCAGATCGATCGGGGCTGGGGCGTGGGATAAAGGCTACCGTCGCCGCTTTGGGATCCCACCCACGATTGCGCATCTTCCTGGGCGCGGCTGAGGGGGAAACTGTGGGCGATCGATCGGTGCTCTAACTGGGGGCCATAGTTGACCCAGTGCTGATCTCCAGCAAATTCCGTAAACCAAACCACGGAAACGGCTTCCGGCTGGGGATTCTGGAGAAAGGGGTCCGTGAGGAGTTGGGGCGGGGGCAGGTCGATCGGGATCATGGCAACACGGGGGAAATTGAGAGGAGAATTCATGGGAGAATAGGGAGCGCAAACCAGGAACGCACAAGGAAAAATTCAATGGCAGAGACGCACAAGGGAGTGACCCTTTGGTTTACGGGCCTCAGCGGGGCCGGAAAAACGACCATTAGCGACGCAGTGGAAGAAAAGTTCAAAGCCCTCGGCGTGAAGTTTGAGCGTTTGGATGGGGATATTGTCCGGGAAAACCTAACCAAAGGTCTAGGCTTCAGCAAAGAAGATCGGGATACCAATATTCGCCGCATTGGCTTTGTTTCCCATCTGCTCACCCGCAATGGGGTGATTGTGCTGGTGTCTGCTATTTCTCCCTATCGGGCGATTCGGGACGAAGTACGGCAGCAAATTGGTGATTTTGTTGAAATTTACGTCAATGCGCCCCTTCAGGTCTGTGAAGAGCGGGATGTGAAGGGTTTATATAAGCGGGCCAGAGCCGGAGAAATCAAACAGTTCACGGGCATTGATGATCCCTACGAAGCTCCCCTAAACCCAGAAATTGAGTGCCGCACTGATCTAGAGACCCTAGACGAAAGCGTGCAAAAGGTGATGGATAAGCTCACGGAGTTGGGCTATTTAGGCTAATTTCGA
>JBMTWK010000011.1:0-16357 GCA_049452395.1 Prochlorothrix sp.
AGCGCCAGCCCCACCGTTAAACCCACCAACCCCCACCGGGGCGCACCCTGCCCCAAGCCATACAACCCCGCCAGCACCGCCACCGTATAGCCCATATCACACTGGCCCCAGTAGCTGCCATTCAGCACCACCGTCGGCGTTAGCAACAGCGTCACAGCGGCGATCGCCCCCCATTGCCAGTCATACTGCCAGCCCTGGCGATCGATCTCTCCCTCCGTCCCCCGCGCCCCACTCGCCCCAACCCAGCGAAACACCCAATAAGCCCCTACAAGATCCAAAACCACCCCGATCGACTTCACCACCGTCAGCGCCGAAAACTGGGGAAAAAGATAGCTCCAGAGGATCAGCAAATAAATATAGGTCGGGTTGTAGTTAAAAAAGTCCTCTTTCAGGGCAAAAAAGCGATCGTTGGCCTGAATAAAGTCATACCAAGGCTGTAAAAACCACAAAAAATCCTGGGATTCATAGGCCCAAAAATCCAGGCGCAACACCCCAGCCAGCACCACAGCCAGCGCTAATTTCAGCCCCAGAAACCGGCCCCAGGGCGATCGGCGGGACACCTTGGGCAAAACATCAGGCAAAACATCGGGCAAGGCATCCGGTGATAAATCTGGCGATAAATCTGGCGATAAGTCCGGCGACAAATCCGGCGATCGATCTGTCGGCACTGCTGAGGATAGATTGGGAAATTCAGACATAATCCGCGATAACCGTAGAACCTCATCCCAATCGCTACGATTCCCATCCTGCTTTAAGTCGGCTCATCGATCGCATCCGACAACACCACATCCGACAACAGCGCATCCACGATCGCCTGCCCCGCCCCAGCCTCATCCACCGCCTCCGCCGACAGCTTCATCTCCTCCGGTAGCGGTTCCTCAGGCTGCTCCGGAGTCCGGTTAGCAACCCGAATCCGACGGATGGGCAAATTAGCCACCAAAGCTGTGATGCGTTGGCTATTTTCCAGATTAAATTCCAGCCCATCATCATCAATTTCCACATAGCGCGACACCACCTCCAAAATCTCCTGACGCATCTGGGTCAAGATTTCCGGGGGTAGATCGGCCCGATCGTGGGCCAGCACAAGCTTCAGCCGTTGTTTAACATCATCGCGGCTTGTGGTGGAGTTGCGGGCAAAAAGCCAGTCAATCAATTCATCCAACATGGGAATTCATCAGCGCAGGGACTTGGGCAGCCAGATTACACCCAGAAACACAGCTAAAGTCGCAAGGAAACCGGAAAACGCAGAGAACAAAGGTCAACGCCACAGTCAACACCAAGGTCAACACCCACGATCGTGCAGGTCAGCTTATCGGGCTACCCGCCCAGTTTCCCGCCTAAAAATTGCCGCAGCTTGGCCAATAACCCCTTGTTGACATTATTGAGATCCAAAAAGTCCACAGTTTCGCCGTCCAGACGACGGGCCACATTTTGCAATGCTTGGCCAGCCATGGATGGGTTCTCCTGAAGGACCAAAGGTTCGCCGCGATTGGTCGAGACAATCACCTGTTCATCATCCGGGATAATGCCCAACAGCGGAACTGCAAGGATCTCCTGAACATCAGCCACCGACATCATATCGTTGGCCTGAACCATCGCCGGACGCAGACGGTTGACAACCAAGCGAATATTTTTAATGCCATGGGCCTCCAGCAATCCCACCACCCGATCGGCATCACGCACAGCAGCAATTTCTGGAGTTGTGACAATGACGGCTTCGTTGGCCGCAGCGATCGCGTTGCGAAAGCCCATTTCAATCCCCGCCGGACAGTCAATGACAATGTACTGATAGCGGGTCGAGAGGGCTTTGACCAACTGTTTCATTTGTTGGGGGGTGACGGCCTCCTTCGTGCGATTTTGGGCCGCAGGCAACAGGGCCAGCTTGGGTTGCCGCTTGTCTTTAACCAGGGCTTGTTCCAGGCGGCAGTTTCCAGCCAGGGCATCCAGGGCTGTATAAACCACCCGGTTTTCCAATCCCAGAAGCAAGTCCAGGTTCCGCAGGCCAAAATCAGCGTCCACCAGAACGGTTAAATGGCCCCGTTTAGCAAGGGCCATGCCCAGGTTCGCGGTTGTAGTGGTTTTACCCACTCCCCCTTTTCCAGACGTAACAACGATAACGCGGCTCATGGGCGGCGAAAAAAGACGGTTCTAAAGGTCAAGGCTTAAGGCGTGTCTAGTCTAACCTCTTTTGTCCAGAAATCGTAGAGGGGACTGCAAGTCCCCCCTCCCAGGCAGTAACCTTTGCTCCTAACAAAGGGCTAACCTCACAAGTCTTGGTTAGGAGGGGACTGCAAGTCCCCACTCCCAGCCCCGCTCCCAGGCGGTAACCTTTGTCGGTCTTGGAGTCGGCTAAATCCCAACAGCGAAATCCCAAAAAAATACACCCCAGCCCCGAATCGATCGAGCTGAGGTGTATAAACTGCGGCGCATTTGGTGTAAAGCAGTCCCAGCCATGGCCGGAAGACCGCAACCCCAACGCCAGAAACTAGACTTTCCGGGAGTAGTATTCAACCACCATCAGTTCATTAATCTTGAGCGCGACCCACTCCCGCTCACATACGCCCGTAACATGGGCTTCCAGCTTTTCCTTGTCCAAGGTCAAATGGCTCGGAACGTTAGCCAAACCGGGATATTGTAGGTTTTCCCCCACTAGGCGCTTGGACTGTTCCCGATTGCGCACAGCAACCACATCACCCGGACAGCAGTTGTAGCTGGCAATATCCACCACGCGGCCATTCACCAAGATGTGACCATGGTTGACCAACTGACGGGCGGAGGGAATAGTCGGAGCCATGCCCAACCGGAATATCGTATTATCCAGACGCATTTCCAGCAGTTGCAGCAGCATCTTACCCGTTGAACCCTGGACCCGACGGGCCTTCTTCACGTAACGGACTAACTGCTTTTCCGAGACCCCATAGTTGAAGCGTAGCTTTTGCTTCTCTTCCAGACGAGTGGCATATTCGGATTTCTTGCGGCGAGCTTGGCCGTGCATCCCAGGGGGATAGGCACGACGGGCCGACTTACGGGTTAAGCCGGGAAGATCTCCGAGTCGTCGGGTAATTCTGAGGCGAGGGCCTCTGTATCGAGCCATGTAGCTTCCTCTTTCTCTACTTAGTGGATTAAGCGTTTCCAGACTGTCTGCTGCACCTCCGCCGAGGCGGGAACAGTGCCCTTGAGAGCAATCTGGTTGTGACGAAGCGACCAGCCACCAAGGGTCTGATCACAGTTTTGTTCAGGTGAACTCGCTAGGGGTCTAGGGCAACGGCAGCCGCTCCGTGCGTCTAGGCTAGGGAGTCCACAGTTCCAAACCTGGGGGCTGGGTAGCTTTAGGCACCGCTACCCCGGTTGGCCCGGTAGTGAATGTTTCAGAGTCCCCCTACGGTTCTGACGGTTAAGGGGTTCCTCACATTTTGCCTCCGAACTTTCTATCTTAATCGTTGGGGCCATACTTTTAAACCCCCCAAGCCCAAAGTCATGGAGAATCCGGCCAATCCGGCAAATTTATGGCTGTCCCAGCCATGGCCCGGAGGACTAGGTTAGGAAAAGCCTACTTTTATTAAAAAAACTTATAAAGTATGCAGCCCAAAACTGTAAAGTTTTATGAAACAAAGTCTGTGTTCTTTGTTACAATTCATGGGGCTAGAGAACTTAACCCCATAACGGTACAGCTAACGCGATTGGGAACGCGAAGCTTAATCTCCGTGAGACCAGGTTTAGGGCACACGATCGAGCTACCCAAAGCCAAGAACATTCAACCGCTTTGAGGAGATTAGAATCGCCGATCGACCCACCCCAACCCTAGCCAAAGAACAACAGTTAATCATTGCTCCCCCGTAGGGGACAGAAGCCAGTCGGGAAACTGGCTTTTTTTGTCGATCGTGGTCGATCTCGACCGATCGTGACCGATCGCAACCTTGAAATCATCTAAGGGATCCCGTGATTATGAGTGTGCCGCCGGACCAAACCCCTGCTGTAACCGCTGCTTCCCCTCCCGGCAGTCAAGCCCCCCCTTCGCCGCAAGCCCAACCTGGGTTACCGGCTCTCCCACCGGGCAACGGCGATCGCGTCTTTGTGACCGGCGGGACGGGCTTTGTTGGGGCGAACCTGATTCGCCTGCTGCTGGCCCAGGGCTACCGGGTCCGTGCCTTGGTGCGATCGGGCAGCGATCGGCGCAATTTAGACCACCTAGACCTTGAACTCGCCGACAGCAGCCTCACGGATCCCAACCTCGCCCAAGCCCTGGACAACTGCCGCTATTGTTTCCATGTTGCGGCCCACTACTCCCTCTGGCAAAAAGACCGGGATCTCCTCCACCAAGCCAACGTTTTGGGCACCCGCAACCTCTTAGCCGCCGCCCACGCCGCCGGGGTTGAACGCACGGTTTATACCAGTTCCGTTGCGGCGATCGGCACACCGGGCACGGGCGAACCCGTAGACGAAACCTATCAGCAGGAGCCGGACAAGCTGATTGGAGCCTATAAACAGTCCAAATACTGGGCCGAACGGGAAGCGGATGCCGCCCTAGGGCGGGGGCAAAATCTTGTCATTGTGAATCCTTCGACCCCGATCGGCCCCTGGGACCGCAAACCCACCCCCACCGGGAAAATTATTGTGCGCTTTCTCCAAAACCGGATGCCCGCCTATGTCAACACCGGGCTGAATTGGATCGATGTCCAGGATGTGGCCTGGGGCCATCTGTTAGCTTTGCACCGGGGCAAAACCGGGGAGCGCTATATCCTCGGTCACCAAAATTTGAGCCTGAAGGACATTCTCGATCGCCTCGCCCAAATTACCGGCAAACCGGCCCCCCAAACCACCGTGCCCCTCTGGCTACCCCTGGGGGTCGCTTGGCTGGAGGAAAAGGTTTTGGCGCGGGCGCTCAAGCCGATCGGCTGGGAACCCTCCGTGCCGATCGATGGGGTCAAAATGTCCGCCAAGGTCATGTATTACAACCCCCAAAAAGCCGTCCGGGAGCTAGGGCTGCCCCAGTCGCCGATCGAAAACGCCCTCACCGCTGCCGTGCGCTGGTTCCAAGACAACGGCATTGCTTAATCCACCTTGAGATTGGCCCTAAAACAAATCCCACGGTTCGCGCTGACGCTTCCATTTCCGCAAAATCCGGTTGCTATACTCCGCGATCGACGGATACTCATAGCCATCGTAGTACTGGGGCCGCTGGGACTCGTACAGGTCCGGATCACCGCTGTACCACCGGCTAGCCACCATCAGCACCGCCTCGTCCTTATTCCCTCGGCTATCCACCAAAGCTTCCTGCCAGTACAGCGTCAGGCGATGTTCAATAATTCTCTGCTGAAGATCGGGATCGGCCAAAAATTCCTCGATCGTCACTTCCCGGCCCAAGGCCGATCGGCTCCACTCCGGCAAATTTTCCGGCATTATTTGGGCATAGCCCAGGGCACCGGAGTGGGGATTAATCGCCCCATAGTTATCGTCACTTTCCTGGCTAATAATGGCACGACTCAGCGCCTGAACATCGGAAGAGGCCACGACGGGCCATTGCAGCCACCGCGCCACCAAATCCGGACGCGCTTCCTCCAAAAAGAGAAGGCTGATCAGGGCCAAGGTAATGACCAGAATAATATTGATCCCCTGATCCCCAGACGAGGGAGAGGCCGACGCGCTGACTGAAGGGGGAGGGTTCTTAGGCTCAGGACTGGAGGAGGTGGGGGTCGAGGATTCGCTCACGGGCTGGTAAGGAGGGGGGGGGAGGCGGCAGGAGGTTCCTGACTGGACGCTACCCAATGTAGCTAGGTTTTGGGAAATTGATCAACAGAAAACCCTATCAACAGATTTCAATCAACAATATCCCGATCAACAATATATAGTAGATAACTTGTGTTCCCCTTGGGTTCCACTTCGGCTTGTCGTCCTTACCCCTCTCTTGCCATGAAGATTATCTTTGTCGCCTCTGACTTTTCGGGCCTCGGTAAAGGAACATTTGGTGCTGCCCTAGGGCGGTTGCTGCGCTCCCATGGCATTGATGTCCGCATCATGAAATGTGACCTTTACTATAACTACGACGCAGGGACGATTAACCCGAAGGAACACGGTGAAGTCTATGTTTTAGCCAATGGCCTGGAAACAGACCAGGATTTGGGTATTTATGAGCGTTATTTAGACACCGAGTGCAATTCCTACGATTACGTCACATCGGGGCAAATTCACCACCAAGTTTATCTCAACGAGCGATCGGGCCAGTATTTGGGCCAAACCGTCTCCTTTGAGCATGTCATCGAAGAAATTACCCGCCGCATCACCCGCTTTGCCCAACAATGCGAAGTCGGGATTGTGGAAATTGGGGCCACGATCGGCGACATCAAAGGCGTTTTCTTCCTTGAAGCCTGCCGCCAACTGCGGGCCGAACTGGGGCGCGTCAACTCCGCCTTTGTCCTGCTCTCCCACTTTCCCTACCTCCAAAGCTGCGGCGAACTCAAAACCATGGGCTGCCAGCGCAGCGTCAACGATCTCCGCAGCAAGGGCCTCAAGCCCGATGTCCTGGTAGCCCGTACCCCCCAGGATGTCACACTAGACGACTACCTGTTCAAAAAAATCGAGCTATTTTGTGAAGTTCCCCGTCAAGCGGTTATACAACTGGCAGATGTCGATAACTCCTACGATATTCCCTCAGTTTTGCGCTCCCTCGGCCTCCAGCACTATCTCGCCAGCCACATGGAGCTAGAGCTAGGCGAAGACACCCTGGATGCGTGGTACAAGAAGTTCGACCCCAAGCGGGATCTCAAGATCGCCATGGTGGGCAAATACTCCCACTCCGATGCCTACGTATCAATTTTGCACCAACTGCGCTTTCTGGGCATTAAAGAGGTGGAGTACATGGACCACCCAGAGGATTTGACCAACTACGATGCTGTGATTATTCCCGGCGGCTGGGGCAAGCGGGGCACCGAGGAAATGATTGAAGCGGCCCGCATTTGCCGGGAAAATCGGATTCCCTGCCTGGGGATCTGCCTAGGGCTGCAAATTATGGCGATCGAATACTGCCGCAACGTCCTGGGCATGGAAGGCGCAAATAGCACTGAATTTGATGATAAAACGCCCCATCCCGTCGTAGTCATGCAGGAAGCCCAGAAAGAAACCCACGGCCTTGGGGGAACAGCCCGTCTCGGCAATTGGGTCACCCAACTGGTTCCCGGTTCCCTTGCCGCCCAAATCTACGGCGAAGAAACTACCCAACGCCACCGCCACCGCTATGAAATCAGCTCTGAGGTTGACTTTGGCGCGTTTAAGATTACGGGACGGGACAAAAAGACGGAGTTGGTCGAAGTCATGGAACTGCCCGATCATCCCTTTTATCTGGGGGTCCAGTTCCACCCAGAATTCCAGCCCGGTCGCAATCCCGTCTTTGAGGGGCTGATTAAGGCCGCAGAACAGCGCAAAGTGCTCAATAGCCAGGATCTTCAGTCCCTCAAGCAAGGTCTCTCCGGTGGCACACCAGGCACCTTCTTCGACTGCCTCAATATCACCAAAACCGCCGACTTCCGGACCATTGCCCGCCTCGACGACTACCAACTGCAACACGCAGGGATTTCCTACTACCAGCAAAAGATTATCCGGGAATTCCTTAAAATCTGGGATGAGAAGGAGGCCGTCGTTGCCCAGCTAGAGCAGGAAATTAGCTTCTATGAGCGGGAAATGCGCCAAATTAACATCAATGAGAAGTATTCCGTGGAGCAAATGCCCCTATCGGATACCGATCGCACTATTTTGACCCAACTGCGCAAGGACATCGAGACCAAAAACCAAAAGCTCAAGGAGTTGCGCTTCTTTTACCAGGAGCAAATGCAGCGCTTTGACGAGGAAATGAACCGCACCTTCCGGGATCGAGCCTGGGGCACAGCAGCAGAAGAGCGGACGATCGATCCCGCCCTGATCTCCTCCTCACTCTAGCCCCCTCGCCTCACCGGCAGTTCACTCCGCCCCCCTCTGCACCAGACCCCCCGCCTCTCCCCTCGCTTAAATAGGGGAAATCCAGACAAAAGGTCCGGCAGAGCGGGTTTTTCCCTGGCTTTATCCACCCTTCTCCCATCCCCCTGAAGTTTAATCCCCCATCCCCCATGGCTAACGTCCTCAATCTGCCTGAAACCCTCAGTTGGGAAGCGGGCAAGTTTTTCCTGCTGGATCAAACCCAACTGCCCCTCACCACAGTGATCGAAAAACAGGAAACCGTCGAGCAGGTGTGGGACTCCATCAAGCGCCTCAAGGTGCGCGGTGCCCCTGCGATCGGGGTAGCCGGAGCCTATGGCCTGGTGCTCAGCGTCCAGAACCAAACCCACCTCGATCGGCCCGCCTTCTTAGCCGAACTCGATCGCCAAGCCGCCTATCTCGACAGCGCCCGCCCCACAGCGGTGAACCTCCACTGGGCCTTAAACCGCATGGTCACCAAGGCCAAAGCGCTCGGCGAAATCCCCGTCCCGGCCCTATATCAGCAGCTAGAAGCCGAAGCCATCCAAATTCACAATGAAGATCGCCAACTCTGCCGCCGCATTGGCGAATATGGCCAAAGTTTAATCCAGCCCAATATGGGCGTTCTCACCCACTGCAACGCCGGATCCCTGGCCACCGCAGAACTGGGCACCGCCCTCGCGCCAATGTACTTGGCCCACCAAGCCGGAGTCCCCTTTAAGGTCTACGCTGATGAAACTCGGCCCCTCCTCCAGGGCGCACGCCTGACTGCCTGGGAGCTACAGCAAGCAGGCATTGATGTCACCCTGATTTGTGACAATATGGCGGCTCATTTGATGTCCCAGGGGCTAATTAACCTAGTTATTGTGGGGACCGATCGGGTGGCGGCCAATGGGGATGTCGCCAATAAAATCGGCACCTTAGGGGTCGCTATCCTAGCCCACTACTTCCAGATTCCCTTTTATGTGGCCTGTCCCTATTCCACGATCGACTTCAACACCCCCGAAGGATCGGCCATTATCATTGAAGAACGCGGTGAAGATGAGGTCACTCACTTTGGCCTTAAGCGCACAGCCCCAGAGGCGATGAAGGTCCGAAATCCAGCTTTTGACGTGACCCCCCACTCGTTAGTAGCCGGTTTAATCACCGATCGGGGCATCATCCGCCCACCCTTCGGCGAACAACTCAAGCAAGTCTATCAGTAAGGACCGGACAGAAACCGGCCCAATGCAACCCTAAGGCTTGACCCCCTGCGCCTGCACACAGTTCTAGACTGGTAAGCATTTTCTAGACCGGTAAACCTAGCGTTGGAACAGACTGCAACCGTAACTGCTCTCGATGTGCTCGCACGAGCTGGAACTCCCGATCGGCCACCATATTGAGCATTTGCACCAAATTCTCAGGCCGCAACAACGTCCCATCATTGCGACAACTGCCCCGATACCGCAAGGTCGCCACCGCTAGCGGCTGATCCTCCTCCTGTGGCGAAACCAGGGCGAGATTCGTGAGTCGATCGCGCAAATTCACCCGCATTTTCTTGCCCGACTTGGTGGTATGGTCCGTTTCAAGCTGCTCTGTCGCCAAAATAGCCTGAACCCAGTCCTGCCACTGTGACCCCGTTGGGGCTGCGGGTAAAGGGGCTTCCAGGTCAGCTTGAGGAAGAGGGGCGATCGGTGCCGTATCCCCCGCCAGATCCGGAGCGGACTCCGCTGACTCCAGAGCCACCACCGTGGTCACCGCGATCGTATAGTCTGCCTCCTCTAACACCGCTGTTAGGGCCGGAGCTTTGCTATCCACCACCTCAACCCCATAAATGGGGATAGTTGCGGGGAATTGCTCCACTAATTGCTGCTTAACTTGCTCTGGGTCTAGGGCACGGTTCACCTCTAGGTCCAGTAGCTCCGCCGTGCTTGTCATCCCTAGGGATAAGGCATTGGCCGGGATAATGCGGGGGCTGGGGTGGTAGCCGCCGGTAAAGGCGATCGGGAGATTGGCCCGCCGCACGGCCCGCTCCCAAAGCCGCATTAAGTCTAAATGACTCAGCAGCCGCATATCCCCCGTTTTACCAAAATGCACCCGTAACCGCTGTGCCCGCTCCTTAGGTGGCTGAAAATGGCCCACAAACTCCGGAATTGGCGGTGGCGGAACCACCACATTATGGCCAAAGTCCACCCCACAAACCCCGCAGTGGGAGCAGCCCTCAAAGGAGCAATCCGGCACCGTTGCCGCCTCTAGTGCCCGCGCCAAGTCCTCAATTAACCACTGCTTACTAATGCCGGTATCCAGGTGATCCCAGGGTAAGGACTGGGCTAAACCAGGGTTTTCGGGCTGAAGATCTACATTAGCGGCACTTTCCTCATTGGGGTTCGGGGCGGCGATATCCAAGACAGCAATAGTCGAAACAGTCGGGTCTTGGCCCTCTAAATCCCCCGCAAAAACATTCCATTCCCCCGTCTCCACTTGGCGATACTTCCAGCCTAAGCCCGACTCCTCGATCGCCTGGGTCCAAGCCGCAAAGGCCCGATCGAGACTCTCCCACCAAGAATCCATCCCCGCCCCCAACACCCCGGCCCGCCGCACACCGGCACCCCGCCCCCCATCGCCCCCGCCCACAAAATCCTCCAGCGCCGAAATTCGCCCAACCGTAAAATTGATTTTAATCCCCCCCAAACCCTGAAATTCAGCCTTGAGGAGGTCTTGCTTGCGCTTAAACTCCGTGGTAGAGACAGAATGCCACTGGAACGGGGTGTGGGGCTTGGGCGTGAAATTAGAAATCGTCAGGTTAAAATCCAGCCGCCGCCGACCTTTACACTCCTGCCGCAGCCAGCGCACTGTCTCCGCAATGCCCAGCACATCGGCATCGGTTTCCCCCGGCAAGCCAATCATAAAATAGAGCTTAATCTTGGTCCAACCCTGCTGGTAGGCTTCCTTAACCCCCCGCAGCAGCTCTTCATTGGTTAAGCCTTTGTTGATAATATCCCGCATTCGCTGGGTTCCAGCCTCCGGGGCAAAGGTAATGCCCGTTTTCCGCATTCCACCGATGATATTGGCGATATTTTCATCAAAGCGATCGACCCGCTGACTGGGTAAGGAGAGGGAAATATTCTCATCCTTGAGGCGATTTTTAATTTCAACCCCTAGGGCAGGTAGGGCGAGATAATCGGAGCAACTAAGGGAAAGCAGCGAAAATTCATTGTGTCCCGTCGCCCGAATCCCCTTTTCGATCGCATCCATCACCGCTTCCGGCTCCACATCCCGCGCTGGACGGGTGAGCATTCCCGGTTGGCAGAAGCGGCAACCCCGTGTACAGCCCCGCCGAATTTCCAAGGTCAGCCGATCGTGGACGGTTTGGACATAGGGCACCAAGCCAATGGAGTAGGCCGGGAGGGGAGTGGCAACGCGCCGCAGGACTCTCGGCGGAACATCGGGCCGATTGGGATGCACTGAACCATCCGCCGCCATGTCATAGAAGCGGGGCACATAGACCCCCGGCACCTGGGCGAGATCCAGCAGCAATTCCGAGCGACTGAGGCCCGCTGCCTTCCCTTCTTCCACAATTAAGCCAATTTCCGGCAACAGTTCTTCCCCATCCCCCAAGGCAATAAAGTCAAAAAACTCAGCATAGGGTTCGGGGTTGGAGGTAGCCGTTTGCCCCCCAGCAAAGATTAAAGGCCAACTGTCGGGATGGCTAAGGGGGAGATCCGGTTGGGCACGATCGGCCCAAGTCAGGGGAATTTGCGCCAAATCCAGCATTTCCAGGATATTCGTCGCCCCTAACTCATAGCTGAGGCTAAAGCCCAGAATATCAAAGGCTTTCAAGCTGCGGCGGCACTCTACAGCAAACAGCGGCGTATCAGTTTCCCGCAGTTTTGCCGCAAGGTCAGGGGCTGGGAGATAGGCCCGATCGCAGAGTTGGCGCGGCTGGGCATTGAGGATGTTGTACAGGATGATGTGGCCGAGGTTAGAGGCCCCCACCTCGTAGATTTCCGGATAGGTCAAGGCCCAGCGCACCTGGGTCTGGGGGGTCTCACTCCAGGGTTTGTGCACTGCGCCCAACTCGGTGCCTAAGTAACGGGCGGGACGGCTGACTTCGGGGGTTAGAAGCTGGTCTACGGCAACGGCCACGGCAAGAATCTCCCTGGAGTTCAATGACGGCTTGGAACCCTGATCTTAACCCAAGGGTGCGGCATTAGACACGCGATCGCAACCTAGCGCCAGCCTGCACGATCGACCAGCTTCACCACCTCAGGATTATTGCGGCCATAGGAGGCAACATTGACCTCATCCACCTTAAATTCGCCTAGTTCCGCCACGATCGGGTCTAGTTTGACCCCATCCACGACGGGATACTCATTATTGCCCTCTGCAAAAACCGATTGGGCCTCAGGGCTAGCCAAAAACTCCAAAAAAGCAACAGCATTTTCAGGATGGGGGGCAGAGGTCACAACCCCAGCCCCACTAATATTGACATGGGTGCCCCGATCGCCCTGATTGGGGAAGAAGATCGCCGTTTTTGAGGCAATTTCTTTGTCCTCTGGCTTCTCTGACTTCGCCAGTCGTGCCCAATAGTAATGATTGGCCACAGCAACATCGCACTGACCAGCGGCCACCGCCTTAATTTGGTCCGTATCGCCCCCCTCCGGCTCCCGCGCCAGATTCGCCACTAACCCCTTGGCCCAAGCCTCCGTCGCCTCAACCCCCAAGGTTTCCACCATCGATCCCAGGAGGGACTGATTATAGATATTGCCAGAACTGCGAATGCAAACCCGCCCCTTCCACTGGGGTTCCGCAAGGGCTTCGTAGGTAGACAAGTCGGAGGGCTGAACCTTGTCAGGATTATAGACTAAAACACGGGCACGCTTCGTTAGGCCAAACCAGAGGCCATCGGGGTGACGTAGGCTCTCCGGAATGCTGCTGGTGAGAGTTTCTGAGGTTACAGGCTGGAAAATCCCGGCTTCTTCAGCGCGCCAGAGTCGGCCAGCATCCACCGCCATAAACACATCCGCAGGACTTTGCTCCCCTTCGCTCTGAATCCGCTCCAGAAGTTCATCGGCCTCCCCTTCAATCACCTGCACCTCAATGCCGGTCTTCTGCGTAAATTGTTGATATAAAGTCTCATCTGTATCGTAGTGGCGGGCGGAGTAGAGGTTGACAACGGCTTCTTCTGTGCTGGCAGGGGCTGCGGCTTCGGAACCGGCACCCGTAGCGGAATCTGCGGCTGGATCTGTGGCCGTGTTAGGGGAACTATTGCAACCTTGAGTCAAAAAGAGGCCCAAGCCAGCAAGGGTAGCCAGGGTGAGTTTGGATAGGTAGGACACAGTGAACTCCTTGTATAGATCGGTCAGGATATAGGTTGGGGAGGGGCAAACCCCCCGTGGTTGCCCTGGGTTAGTCTAAAGAGGGTCGGCACGGGGGCACGACCCCTACCAGGATTTTGCCAAAGTGAGAAATTTCCGGCATCTAGGTCAGCAGACACGAATTCTTAAGATACTTTTGGGTTAGTTTGGGTTATTTTGAGCTAGCAGAGGCTGAAATAGCTACTCACTAGGCCAAAAAAAGACAAAAATTCCCCCTCCCCTGGGTCGATCGGCTCCGATCGCCGCCCAAACCTAGCGACAGGTTGAACAGTGGGAGGTCAGACCAACAGGGGAATCGTGCTGCCTGAGCTTAGGGACTAAAGGGATGATCTGAAGAAACAGACAGGATGAGTGCTGCGGCTAGGGGCTTTGGAGTGTGAACCCCAAGCTAGTTGAGAATTTATAGCACTAGCGGATCAAAAAAAAGAGGAGGTATCTTCCTCCAACTTTAGGCTGCGGTTATTCTAATACAAAAGATTCTCAATAAGATCAAAAAGATCTGAAAAAATTTTAGTAGCCGATCGAACGGGGTAGCGGCGATCGGGCGGGGAACCTAGGGGCGGGCGGGGTGGGCAGAGGGGCTAGAGCCAAGCAGGGCCGGGGGATAGGGACAGGTGCAAAGCTGCTGGTTCAGGCGGGGGGGAGCGTAGCCGAGGGAGCGGGCCAGATCGATATTGAGGGAGGTATCGGCGGGGCGGGGAGTCGCAGGACCGAGGCTCGATCGGGGGCAGGGCCGCAACAAGCTAGGGTCATAGCCGCGCCACTGGGCAAAACGCAGCCCCAACTCATAGCGGGAAATGCGATCGGCCCCGGCCAGATGCACCACCCCTTGCTGTCCGGCGATCGCCCAACCCACCGCCTGCACTAAACCCCAGGCCGCTGTCCAGCCACTGAGGGGGGTTCGATATTCATCGGTAAACAGATTCACACGTTCTCCCTGGGCTAAGGCTTGGTCTAAATGCTCCATAAAATTAGATGCGGGCCATTCTCCGGTCCCAAACAGCAACGGAAGGCGGGGAATCAGCACCGCAGTGCCCAGGGCGAGGACTGCCGCCTCCGCAGCGGCTTTTTGGTGGCCATAGCGCATGAGGGGATTGACGGAATCCCCTTCCCGGTAGGGGGCATGGTTGCCATCAAAGACAAGGCCAGTGGAGGTGAAAAGAAAGGGAATTTGTCGATCGCCGCAGTGTTGGGCAAGGGCGATCGGAACTTGGCGATTGAGGCAATCGCTGCGCTGGGGATCCCGATCGCAGCGTCCTGTATTGGCTTCGGCGGCGAGGTGGAGCACCGCACAGGGCTGGAGTTGGTTCAGTAAGGCCACAAAGGGGTGGAGATCGTCCAGTTCCCCCGCCAACAGGTCACAGCGGTGCCACTGAACAGCGGCGATCGGGGGTGGCTCACTGCGGCAGGTCAGACCCTGGACGGTGTAGCGGCTTCGGGCCAAGTGACAGACATAGCGACCCAGAAAACCACTCGCACCAGTAATGAGTAGGATGGGTTGGGAGCTAGGGGGGCGGGATAACGGGACCATGACGCAGGGTTTTGGGCTAATTGGGTGAATTTTGCTGCGATCGCCACTTCCACAGCCCACCCCAAAAAAGATTGGTACAGATATGGGCAACCACCGCCACCAGCAAATGGCCACTCCAAACAACAGAAAGGGACAAAATAAGGCCGACGATCGTCGCCCACAGGCCATAGGGCCACTGTTGCCAATTGCTGAGATGGAGAACCCCGAAGCAAAGATTCGAGACAATTAAGGTGGGCCAGCCAAAGCCAAAGGCAGCCAGGACCATGCCCCGAAACAGGAGTTCTTCGCTCAAGCCCGGTAAAACCCCCAACCAGATCAGATCGACCCAAACGAGGGGTTTGACGATGAGATCGAGATACAGTTGGGTGCTCGCCCGGTATTGGGGCCAGAGGGCGTAGAGGCCAGCGCTAGCGAGGGTGATGGCGAGACCCAGGGCAATGCCCCAGGCGAAGTCTGCTCCGCTCCAGTGCAGGGTAAGGGGCGAAACCTGACCGACAATTTGCCAGAGTTTGGCGATCGCAAACAAACTTAAGGCTGTAATGCCGATCGCGCCCAGGATTTGGATGCGATCGAGGGCATCCGGGGCGGGATCGGGGGAAGTGAACGGCTCAGGATCGGTCACGGTTACCTAGCACTTGCAACAAACGCCTGTCATTATGGCATTTGTAGGGATTCCTTGTAGGATGTTGGCAGTAGGATGTTGGCAGAGGCCCTGTCGCTGCCCTTGCCCCAAAACCACCCCAAAACTTACTCAAAACTGCCCCAAAACTGCCCCAAGACTATGACTTCTTCTTTATTCTGTAAAACCCTGCGCCCCTCTGGATCGCCCCAGGGACAGGTGGTGCTCCTCCATGGTTGGGGGGCCAATGCGGAGGACTTGTTGGGCATTGTGCCCCTGTTGCAGTTGCCGGAGCTGGTGTTTTGCAGTCCCGATGGGCCAATACAGCATCCCCACGCACCCCAGGGGCGAATGTGGTACGACATGGAAAGCCCCCAGTGGAAGGGATTGGCCGAGAGCCGATCGCAGTTGCTCCAGTGGCTCCAAAATTTAGAGCAATCCACCCAAATTCCCCTCGAAAAGACGATTTTGCTGGGATTTTCCCAGGGGGGAGCGATGACGCTGGATGTGGGGCTGCAATTGCCGATCGCAGGGCTAGTGGTGTTGAGTGGTTATTTACATCCGGAGTTGGTGATCGATCGCGCAGAAATCCCCCCAGTCCTTGTGGTCCACGGTCGCTTTGATCAGGTGGTTCCTCCGGCTGAGGCCCAGAATACCCAAACTTTCCTCCAGGAAATTCAGGCTCCCTACACCTACCGCGAGTTTGCCATGGGCCATGAAATCAATTTGGAAACGATCAACGAGGTGCAGCAATTCGTGAAGCAGATACTTAATCTATAAGGAGTGCTGAATGGCTGCGAAGGATCGGTTTCATGAACAAGTGAGAACAGCCTTGATACAAGAAGGTTGGACAATTACCCATGATCCCCTGTACTTGGAGTTTGATAGCACACGAGTACAGATTGA
>JBMTWK010000012.1:0-16348 GCA_049452395.1 Prochlorothrix sp.
CAACCCACACTGAATGCACTTTGGCAACTGCATTTCAGATGCGCTTACCCTGGGTGGAGATGGTTCAGGATTTAGCCCAGCGGATTTCTAAGGGGTCGTGATCAGCCGTGGAGAATCCCCCCTAGCCCTCCTTTGGGAAGGGGAGGACTGGACAGCTAGCCGATTCCTTTGGCAGAACCTGGGTAGGGGTCGTGCTTCCGTGGCTCCCCTCTTCTCGGTGATTTCAGGGGCCGATCTCAAGGGCCGATTACAAATCGGCGATCCCAGGAACCGATCTCAGGGGCCGATCGCAGGGGCCGATCGCAAATCGGCGATCCTAGGGTAAGGGTTTGGTGATTTCGTAGCTCAGCATACTTTTAAAACACACGCTCTAGGTTTGGCTGATAGATGGGTTTGCTGTTTAACCAGACCCCAACCCAATCCCTTGTGACCCGCCCTCTGTCTTCCATGACCCAAACCGTTCTTATCGATCCAAAAGGCTCAAGCCTACAGCGCTGGTTTCGAGAACTCCTACCGTCCCACCTGCTCCTACCCAGTCTCACCGCTGGGGCGGTTACGGGCATTATTGGGGTCATTCGAGCGATCTCCTATGCCACGCTTATTTTTTCTGGGGTTCTGACCCCCCACTTGCCCACGGGTGTGGGGCTGACGGTGATCAGTTCCGCCATTGCCTCCGGTGTTGTGGCCCTCACCAGCGCCCACCCCGGCATGATTGCGACCCCCTTGGCTGCTCCCACTGCGCTGCTGGCGATTATGGCCAACCGCATTGCGACGGAATTGGCTGGGGAAAGCAGTGCCACGATCGTGACGACGGTGATTGCTGCGATCGCCGTGACTTCCCTCTGTACGGGTCTGTTTCTGCTGGCCCTGGGCTGGTTCAAAATGGGCAGCAAAATCCGCGTCATTCCCTATCCTGTGGTGGGGGGCTTTATGGCGGGCACCGGCTGGCTGTTGGTGCGGGGATTTGTCCAAATGTCTACGGATTTGCCCTTTGATTTCCAGCATTTGGCGGCCCTAGCGACCCCGGAGATGGCGACTCGCTGGGCACCGGGTTTGGCCTTTGGCCTGATTTTGCTGGGGGTGGCGCGGCGCTGGAAGCATTACTTGGTGCTGCCGGGAACGCTGTTGGCCCTGACGGGGCTGTTTTATCTCTGTTTGACGGTGAGCCACACCTCGATCGAAACGGCCCGATCGGCGGGCTGGCTATTGGAAGCGTTTCCCGAAGGGGATGGTCAACTGTGGCACCCGCTCCAGGTTCAGCAGTTGCCCCAAATTCAATGGCTGGCGATCGCCCACCAAGCTGACGGCTTAATCACGGTGATGCTGGTGAGCTTGCTATCTCTGGCCCTGAGCAATAGCGGCATTGAACTGGTGATTGGGCAGGATATTGACTTGAATTCGGAACTGAAGGCGATCGGCCTCTCCAATTTAGTTGCCGGGGTGGGAGGTGGCATGGTGGGTAACCAAGCTTTGCCCAGTACCCTCTTGGTCCATAACATTGGAGCCGAAACCCGCCTCACGGGCCTGGTGGCCATGGTGCCCAGCATCACGGTTTTGATTTTGGGATCTTCGTTTCTGCCCTATCTGCCGGAGCCGGTCTTGGCCAGTTTGCTGCTGTATCTGGGCTTTTCCCTGCTGATTCAGTGGATTATCGAGGCCCGATCGAAGCTGCCCCTGGCGGACTACGGGGCGGTGCTGATTACGCTGGTGGTGATTAATACCTGGGGCTTTCTTCAGGGGATTGCCGTGGGCTTTGTGGTGACGGTGATTCTGTTTATGTACAACTACAGCCAAGTGGATGTGGCCAAGTCGGTTCTGTCGGGCTTTATCACCCGCAGCAATGTCATCACCCGATCGCCGGTCCAGCGGGAAATTCTCAGCCACTTTGGCGATCAGGTCTTTGGGCTGGAGTTGCAGGGCTTTCTCTTTTTCGGCACCGCCCACTACCTGCTGAACCGGGTGCGCCAGCGTAGTTTTAGCCAAAATGGCCCCCTCACCCCCACCTGGGATGGTCCGGCCCAGACCTCTTCCTGCCAAAGTCTTACAGAAGGTAACAATCAGTTGCCCCTTCGTTACGTTATCTTCGATTTCCGACAAGTTACGGGCCTCGATTCGTCGGCTGTTTTAACCTTTAATAAGGTGCTGAAACTGGCCCGCAAACAAGATCTAATTTTGATCTTTACCAATATCCAACCGGAGTTCCAAGAGCGCTTAATTCAGGGCGATGGGTTCGACGCGAGTGGCGATCGCTGCCGTGTCTTTCCCGACATCGATCGGGGGCTAGAGTGGTGCGAGAATCAAATTCTCAGCCAAACCCAAACCCTCAGTTCTGAAACCAAACGCCTGGATGAACGACTGGTGGAGATGTTCCTTCAGCCGGATCAGGTTTCTGACTTTATGCAGTACCTGATTCCCGAAGAAATCGCGGCAGGAAGTATCCTGCTCCGTCGGGATGAACCGAGCAAGGGCCTTTACTTTTTGGAAACGGGCCAGGTGACGGTCCTTTTAGATTTTGAGGATGGCAAAACGCGGCGACTTCAAACCTGTCAAGGCGGCAGCATTCTGGGAGAAATGCGCTTTTTTAACAAGCGTCCCCTGTCCACTGCGGTGGTTGCGGATCTGCCCTGCCGGTTGTATTACCTGCCTCCCGCTGCCCTCGCTGACATGAAGACCCAGCACCCTGCCTTGGTCTATGCCTTGGAGGAATATATTGTTAGGCTTTTATGCGACAGCCTAACCCGTCGCGAAGAGCAACTGCGCGTTATGCGCTAACGCGATTTCCCTTTGTTCTGCTAATAACCCCACTGTTTTTGGAATGACCACTACTCCCCATCCTAGCCCTGCCCTGTCCCCTTCCTGGACCCAGACCCTGCAACCCAGTGACCTCATTGCCAGCTTCACTGCCGGTCTCATTACCGCCATTATTGGCGTGATTCGGGCGATTTCCTACGCGGCTTTGATTTTTGCTGGCCCTCTGGCGGTGCATCTGAATCTGGGCATTGGCATGGCCATCCTCAGTTCCGCAGCCATTAGCATTGTCGTTGCCCTCACCAGTTCCCTGCCGGGGATGATCGCCACTCCCCTCGCCGCCCCCACTGCCGTTCTCTCCATCCTCGCCGCTGGCCTTGCGGAGGACTTGGTTGGCCAGGTTCCGCCGACAACGGTTGCTATTACGGTGATTGCGGCGATCGCGATCGGATCCCTCTGTACCGGGGCATTTCTCTGGATTTTGGGCACGCTGAAGCTAGGGCGTGCGGTTCAGTTTATCCCCTACCCTGTGATTGGGGGCTTTATGGCGGGGACGGGCTGGCTCCTGATTCGCGGTGCCTTTGAGGTGATTACCGATGAGCCGCTCAAATTTGCAACTTTTCTCGATATTTGTCGGGGAACCTGCTTGATGCAGTGGCTGACGGGGTTAAGCATTGGGACGGCACTGCTGTGGATTTCCAAGCGCTTTAAGCACTACTTGGCCATGCCGGTGAGCTTGTTAATCTCGATCGGCCTCTTTTACCTGGTTGTGGTGGTCCAAGGGGTTTCGATCGTGGAAGCCCGATCGGCGGGTTGGCTGTTGGGTACCTTTGACACGGCAGATCTGTGGCACCCCCTGTCGATTTCCGACTTGGCCCAAGTCCAGTGGAGCAGCATCCTCGCCCACAGTGGCAGTATTGGCCTGCTGATGTTTGTCAGTTTGCTGTCCCTGGTCCTCACCAACAATGGCATTGAACTGAGCGTGGGCAAAACCCTGGATTTAGATCGGGAGTTGCAGTCGATCGGCCTTGCCAACTTTGTGGCCGGGTTGGGCAGCAGCATGGCCGGAAACCAAGCCCTTCCCAGTACCCTCTTGGTCTACAAAATGGGGGCAACCCATCGCTTGGTGGGGGTTTTCAAAGCCCTCTGTTGTCTGGGCGTGCTGCTGTCTGGTCCTGTGTTCCTGCCCTTCTTGCCCAAGCCGATTCTTGGCTCTTTGCTGGTCTATTTGGGCCTCAATCTGCTGTTTCAGTGGTTGGTCGAATCCCGGACCCAATTTGCAGCCGTGGACTATGCCACCCTCTGGATCACGATGATCGTGATTAACCGCTTTGGCTTTCTGGAGGGGATTTTGGCGGGTTTCGTCCTGGTTTTGCTGACTTTCCTTTACCGCTATAGCTGTTTGGCTGTGGTTCAGGATGTGGCCCCCGCTGCCCCAGGGACTGGTCCTGCTCCGGCCTCGGCGACCCCCCTTCCTGATCCCAGCAGTTTGGGGATTCTGCCCATTCGTCTCCAGGGCTTTCTCTTTTTCGGCAATGCCAACAGCTTGCTGATTGAGGTCCGCAACCGGACCCAGGGGGTTGAGGGTAAGGCTGGCTCTGGGGTTGGGTCTGGGGTTGGCACAGAAACTGCCTCTGACGCTGGAACGGCGGCGATCGCCCCTGGGCCGGATGTTGCCCCACTGCCCTACCGCTATTTGATGCTGGACTTCCACCAGGTCCATGGCCTGGATGCGTCGGCAGTGCTGTCTTTTCAGCGCATTACCCAACTGGCCTACCAGCATAATCTTCAGGTGCTGTACACCGATGTTTCCCCCACCATGCAGGCCCAACTGGCCCAAGGCCAAGCCCTCCACGAGGACGATCGCTGCCATCTGTTCCCCAGTTTGGAAGCCGGTCTCGCGTGGTGCCAAGCCCAAAGCGCCTAAGCCGGACTCTGAGCAGAGAGTTCCCCCTTGGCCTCCCTTGGGTAGGGGAGAAAATCGGACAGCCGATTGCAAATCGGCGATCCCAGGGGGACTCTGGGGGATTGTTGGGCGACGCAGAGAGTTCCCCCTTGGTCTCCCTTGGGTAGGGGAGAAAATCGGACAGCCGATTGCAAATCGGCGATCCCAGGGGGACTCTGGGGGATTGTTGGGCGACTTAGGGCGTTTTTCCTTACAGCGCCTTGAGAATTCCTTGAATTTGCTCGGTGGTGAGGCGGGGACCGTACTGGGTCACCAACTGCGAGGAAACGCGGGAGGCCAAATCCCCCGCTTTGGCATAGCCCATGCCCTGGGTTAGGCCGTAGAGGAACGCTCCGGCGTAACTATCGCCTGCACCGACGGTATCGATCGCTGCCACGGGATAACCCGCCACCTCCAGCAAATTCTCGCCATCAAAGACCACTGATCCCGCCGGACCACGGGTAATGGCAAAGGCGCGGCTGAGGGTCTTGAGTTGGGCGATCGCCGTCTCCAAATCCTCGGTTTCGGCTAGGGTCAAGGCTTCGGTTTCATTGGCAAAGAGCAGATCTACACCCTCGCCAATCATCTCCAGGAGGCCATCTTTGAAGAATTTGACCATATTAAAGTCGGATAAGGTCAGGGAAACCTGCTTTCCGGCGGCTTTGGCCAGTTCCCGCGCTTTAATTGCTGCTGCCTTACCCGTGGGCGAAGTGACGAGATAGCCTTCAATGTAGGTATAGTCCGAAGCCGCGATTGCCGCTGGATCTAGCTCAGCCTCACTAAAACTGCCGCTAATCCCCAAAAACGTCCCCATGGTGCGATCGGCATCGGGGGTGACCATCACCAAACACTTGCCTGTAATCCCCTCAGCCAAGGCTTCCGGCTTAAGGTTCGTTTCTACGCCACAACGGGCTAAATCCTCCAAATAGAACTGCCCATCGGCATCATTGGCAACCTTACAAGAATAGTAGCCTTTTCCCCCCAACTGGCCGATCGCAATCAGGGTATTGGCCGCTGAGCCGCCACTGGCTTTTTTGGGCGCATGGCCCTGGAGCTTTTGCAGAATATCCTGCTGCTGCGCCTCATCTAGGAGCGTCATTACGCCTTTGTCAATGCCAGCGGTTTGCAGCACCTCTGGGCTGACCGATAGTTCAATATCCACCAAAGCATTGCCGAGGCCGTATACGTGGTAGTGGGTCATGGTGATTTATGTTGGAATTGCATCAGCAGGCGGATCTTATCGCGATGGGGGATGGGCTTCAAGGCGAGTGGGGTGCCGTTGAATGTCACAGGCGCGGGGTAGCATAGATCACAGGGCTGCTGTTCAGAGTGTTTGCGGATTGCGGGCATGATGACGGGCGATCGTCGCCCTGGGGCGATCGAGCCAGGGACTTCCCTGGGACTGCTGTCTTTTTTACTGATTCTTCACCGTTTGACTGACTTCGTTTGACTGACCTCGTTTAACTGACCTCGTTTAACTGACTTATCCATGACCTTAACCGCTGATTCCCAATCTCACTGGCAAACTCCCCCCACGCCCATCGATGTCCAGTACGACTCTTTCCGCTCCCCTGCGGTCCGCATTTCCCCCAATCGCCAGTGGTTTTTGGAGCTACAGCGGCCCTCCTTGCCGGATTTGAGCCTTATTACAGCGCCGACCCTACATTTAGCCGGTCTTGAACTCAATCCCAAAACCTGGGAACCGGCCCGTGCCCAGGGCTATAACGGTATTACTGTTTGTCGCTTTGATCCAGAGGATCCCAAAAACCCCAATTTGCGCCGAGCAGTGGCTTTACCGGACCAGGCCGAGGTTCGGAATTTGCGCTGGTCACCCCAGGGTCATTTTCTGGCCTTTACCCTCACGGAGGAAACGGGCGTTTCGCTGTGGGTGCTGGAGTTAGGGACGGCCCAGGCCCGACAACTCACCGGTCCCTGCCTCAATGCCACCTATGGCAATCCCTGTAGCTGGATTAGCGAGGATCAGGGCTTACTGTGCAAGATGATTCCCGCCGATCATCCCGACCCTCCGGAAGCCCCTGCGGTGCCGATCGGCCCCCAAATTGAAGAACACAGCGGTGAAGCCAGCCCGTCACGCACCTACACGAATTTGCTCACGGATGCCCACGATGCCGCCCTATTTGAGCATTATCTGACCTCAGTCCTGGTCCAGGTTACCCTTACGGGTCAGCAAACCCTGCTCACGGAACCCCAGCTAATTGACGAGGTCACCCCCTCCCCCGATGGTCAGTGGATTCTCCTGGAAACCCTGTCTCGGCCCTTTTCCTACCAAGTTCCCCTCTGGCGCTTCCCCCATCGGGCGGAAATCCTAGATTTACAGGGTCAATCCCAGGGGATCATCGCTGATCTGCCCCTGAATGAGACAGTGTTGCCCCAGTATGATGCGGTGCGACCGGGGCGGCGTTGGGTGAACTGGCGCGGCGATCGACCGGCGACGGTTTTTTGGGTTGAGGCGCTGGATCGGGGCGATCCACGGGTTGAGGTGCCCTACCGGGATGCGGTGTATCAAATTTCTGCGCCCTTTGGGCCAGAACTCCCCAAACCTCAGTTGCTGTGGCAGTTAGAAATGCGCTTGCAGCGGCTGCGCTGGGGGCGGGAGTCGGTGGCGATCGGCATGGAAGCTTGGTACGACAGTCGTCAGTTGCGCCTGTGGAAACTGGACCCCAGCCAACCGGGGGGCAATCCCCAATTGCTGCACCAGCGGGACTTCCAGAATGCCTACCAGGATCCGGGGGAGTTGGTGACGGTGCCCGGTGCCTATGGCTGGAGTACGCTACTGTTTGCGCCCGATGGTGAAAGTGTCTATCTAGATGGCTATGGGGCTTCTCCGGCGGGGGTTTATCCCTTCCTCGATCGTTGGAATTTAGCCACAGATGAAAAAGAACGGCTCTGGCAAGCGGAAGATCCCTATTATGAGTCGGTGCGCTTGCTGTTGGATGACGAAGCTAACCGTTTTATCACGGCTCGCCAAAGTGCGACGGAACCGAATAATTTCTACTGCCACGATCGCCGCAACCAAAGCATTACCCCCATTACCGACTTTACCGACCCCCTACCCTGGTATTCGGGCATTAGCCGCCATGTTGTGCGCTATACCCGCGCTGATGGCCTTCCCCTCTCGGCAACGCTCTATCTCCCCCCCGGTTATCACCTCGATCAAGGCCCCCTGCCGACGCTGCTCTGGGTCTATCCGGAGGAGTTCCGCAGTCGGGATAGCGCTGGACAGGTCACAACGGCGGAAAATGTCTTTAGTCGGACCTGGGGCGGCTCTATCCTGTTTTTACTGACCCAGGGCTATGCCATTCTTGATAATCCGAGCATTCCGATTTTGGGTGAGACCGGGGAGGAACCCAATGATACCTATGTGGAGCAGTTGCTGAGTAGTGCCCATGCGGCGGTGGATTTTCTGGTGGAGCGGGGTGTTGCGGCTGCCGATCGGGTGGCTGTGGGGGGCCACTCCTACGGGGCGTTTACGGTGGCGAATTTGCTGGCCCACAGCGATCGGTTCCGGGCGGGAATTGCCCGCAGTGGAGCCTATAACCGGACCTTAACGCCCTTTGGCTTTCAGGGAGAACAGCGTACCTATTGGCAGGCATTGGAGACCTATACACAAATGTCGCCCTTTACGGTGGCCGATCGCATCCAAAACCCGCTTTTACTCATCCATGGTGGTGCAGACAGCAATCCAGGCACCTATCCGCTCCAGAGTGAGCGTTTGTTTGAGGCGATTAAGGGCTTGGGGGGGACGGTGCGCTGGGTGGTGTTACCAGGGGAGGGCCACAGTTACCAATCGCGGCAAGCGGTGGGCCATGTGCTCTGGGAGATGGTGACTTGGCTCGATCGCTACTTGAAAGCTTAGTTTGCCCCCTTAACCTCGCCCTCTTGACAGGCGGGGTTTTTCTGCCCCAGCCTACCCCAATCTCCCACGCTACAATAACCTCACCGTTCCACAGTGGGATGCACCCACGCCATCTTGCCCTCGATCATCTGGTCCGCCTTGCGAAAGCCCATGCCTATAGTCTTTTGCAAGCGGACCTATGAGCTAGTGTGAGCGTCTCGCTCACGGCTTCATGTTGCCATAATATTCTCTTTCAGTATTAGCCGATGACTGTTCCCCCTACCAGCACCCCCGATCGATCGCCCCAAGCTGCCCCTACTGCACCCGCAGGCTCCGAACCCGTCAGCGCCGATCGCCCCGCCCCCGATCGCAAAAAACTCTGGATGGCCGCCATCAAACCCCCCATGTACAGCGTCGCTATTATGCCAATTTGGTGGGGTACAGCCCTGGCCTATGGGCATAATAGCCAAATTCAGGGGAGAATCTTTGCGATTTTTCTGATTTCCGCGATTTTAATCCTGGCTTGGGAAAATATCAGCAACGATGTTTTTGACTCCGAAACTGGTATTGATGTCAATAAAGCCCATTCCTTAGTGAATCTGACCCAACGTAAGCAACTGGTGTTTTGGATTGGGAATTTGTGCTTAGGGGCGGGGGTGCTCGGAATTGGGGCGATCGCCGAGATCCAGCAGGATCCCACGGTCCTAGGGCTAGTTTTGGCCTGTTGCGCCCTCGGCTACCTTTACCAGGGGCCACCTTTCCGCTTGGGTTACCAGGGATTGGGGGAAATTCTCTGCTTTTTTGCCTTCGGTCCCCTTGCCGTTGGTGCCGCTTACTACAGCCAAACCCAAAGCTGGTCTTGGGACAGCCAAATTGCCTCGATCGTTCTGGGCCTCACCACCAGCTTAATCTTGCTCTGTTCCCACTTCCACCAGGTTGAAGATGATTTGGCGGCGGGGAAGCGATCGCCGATCGTCCGCCTTGGCACGGCTTTGGGCGCAAAGGTTGTCGCGGCCTCCTGTGTCGTCATCTACGGGATTATTTTTGGCTTAATGGCGATGGGCTATACCGCTCCCCTGACGTTACTGAGCCTAGCCGGAGTCCCTGCTGCCTGGAAATTGAGCCGCCTCTTACTCCAGCACCACGCTGAGCCGGAAGTGATCAAAAACAGCAAGTTTATCGCGGTTAATCTCCATTTTTGGAGCGGTTTAGGTTTTGGTTTGGGCCTATTCCTGGGTTAGCTCGCAATTATCAGGTTGCAAATGCTCCTAGGGGCAGGTTTTTAGAGACAGTCTAGGACTTAACGTTGGCAGCAGTGGATGAGGTCGATCGCAAGGTCGATCGCGGCGAGCATACTGGTGGCATCGGCCTTGCCCTGACCGGCGATATCAAAGGCAGTGCCGTGGTCGGGGGAGGTGCGAATAAAAGGGAGGCCGATGGAGGTGTTGACCGCACGATCGAAGGCCAATAATTTGACCGGAATTAGCCCCTGATCGTGATATAGCGCCAAATAGCCATCATGGCCCAGTTCAGCTTGCTGGTACCAAGCTCGTCCAGGGTTGACCCAGAGGGTATCCGGTGGTACTAAGCCGGTGAGGGTTGCCTGGGGATGGCGATCGATCATTGCTGCTAGCCAATCCCGCATCCAGGTCACCTCCTCCTGTCCTAACTGGCCTTCTTCGCCGCTGTGGGGGTTTAAGCCCGCGATCGCAACCCGTGGGGTCTGAATACCAAAGTCTTGTTGCAAGCAGTGTAGCAGCAGCTCCAATTTCTCCGTTAGTAGGGCGGGGGTGAGGGTCTGGGGAACTTGGGCGAGGGGAATGTGGGTGGTGGCGAGGAGGGTGCGTAGTTGCCAGCCCGTGTGGGGAGAGCGGGCAACAAAAAGCATCCCAGCGCGATCGAGGCCCGATCGTTGGGCTAGGACTTCAGTTTGGCCGGGATAGTGGTGTCCTGCGGCTTTCCAGGCGGATTTGGCGATGGGAGCGGTGACAATGGCCTGGGCGGACCCGGTAAGGGTGGCGGTGATGGCGCGATCGAGGGCGGCAAAGCTGGCGGCTCCGCTGGTGGCGCTGGGGTGGCCGGGAGTGAGGGGGCCGGGGAGAGGCTGCTCTAGGAGGGGAAAATCGGCGGGATTGGCGGCGGGCTGGCCCATGGCCTGGAGTTGCTGGTAGGTTTGGTGCAACAGGGCACGATCGCCCACTAAGGTGACGGCACAGGGTTGGCTGAGTTGGGCTAGGGCTTTGAGGGTGACTTCGGGACCAATGCCAGCGGGGTCACCCAGGGGGATAATAAGTTGGGGAAGGGAGGTCATGGGATGTCGGGTCAGTGAGGATGAGGTTAATACACCAGAGGCATAACTTTACCTGGATTTGGGACTTTAATAGTCGCAAACAGGGCAACCACGGGGGGATTGCCCCTACCCCATCGGTTCACTAATACTCGCAACCAGGGCAACCATGGGGGAATTGCCCCTACCCCATCGGTTCACTAATACTCGCAAACAGGGCAACCACGGGGGGATTGCCCCTACCCCATCGGTTCACTCGCCAACGTGAGATGGCCCTGTCTTTGTCCACCCCCTCTCTGTGCTAGCCATCATGGGGACTCTAGCCATAATGGGGGCTTTAGTCCTCAAATTCTTCATCAAATGCCTCATCCCAGAGATCCAGCCATTGATCCGAGTCGGGAATCCGTTCTAAGCCCCACTCCACCCGAAAGCGATCGTCGCCTTTTTCAGTGTACCGTTCCCACCGCTGCATAAAGGCTTCGCTGGGGCCGAGGTAGCCCCGCTGGCGGGCGAGTTGCCATGCTTGGTGGGTACTGAGGGGAATGGGTTCAATGTCCTCTGTGGTGACTGGACTGACCTCAACCTCGACGATTCTGGCTTCTGCACCGAGTTCGGTGGTTTGTTTCTGGAAGGTTTCGACGGCTGTCGCGATCGACTGCAAGGCTTTGGGGGGCAAATCTGCTTCTTTTCCAGGTTTGTGGCTAGGAATGTCCACTTTTTCGGAGTCTAGCTCCTCTGGATCTTCAGCCTCCTCTTCTTCCGCTGGATCATTGTCGTGAGTGGGGGGGGCGGTGCTTGAACTTGCTGGTGCCCGATCGGCCAGGGCTGAAGCTGACGTGAGGGCTTGCTCTAGGGCGGATAATCGTGCCTCGATCGCGGCTTGCCAGTCTTCTCTGGCTGGATCGGCGATGTTTGAGGGTTGGGGGGGCGTTGCGGACGGGTTCTGTAAATAGGTTTGGACTGCCGTGGTGACAAAATCCGCTTGGGTTAACTGGTTGCGCTTACAGTACGCTTTCACCTCGTCCATCAAGTCCGAGGGAATACGGGCAGATAAGGAGGATTTGGTCGATTTTGCCATGCTGGGCACACCGTAACGCAACAATTAAGGGAAAATAAGGGGGATAAAATTAATTTTATCGCACCTGTCAAGGGGACTTGTCCTCTAGCGACTGCTCCCGATCGAACACGGCATATAGCTCAGGGCACTTGGTACTGTAGAATACAGAACCGCCCACTGCCTTAGCCAACCCCCGATCGGTGCTGCCATGGATACCCAAGTTGCTAGCCAACTCTTCATTACCTTGGTTGTTGGTCTCATTATCGGTCTAGAACGCGATTGGGAAACCCGCAAAATGCCGGATACTGAGGGCACTGCGGGGGTGCGTAGTTTTGGCTTGGTGAGCTTGTTGGGCGGAATGAGCCTATTATTGGCCAAAAACTGGGGTTGGGGGATTTGGGCGGCGGCATTTTTAGGCTTTTCTATTTTATTAACCACGGCTTACGTGCTGACAGCCCGTCATTCCCAGGATTATGGAACCACTACGGAAATTGCGCTGCTCCTCACCTTTGGCTTGGGATCGTTGGCTATGGCGGGATTTACCCTAGAGGCGGTGGCGACGGCGGTGGTGGTGACCTGGATTTTGGAGATTAAGCAGGACCTCAAACAATACATTCGATCGCTGCGACAAAATGAACTGGTTGCAACCCTGAAGCTCCTGTTAATTGCCGTAGTGATTCTGCCATTGCTTCCCAATGAAAGCATGGGTCCATGGGAGGCTATTAATCCCCGAACGACGGGCTTTTTTGTCTGTTTGGTCGCAACGATTTCCTATATTGGCTACTTTACGGTTCAGATCTTTGGCGATCGCTTTGGTCTGCTGATTACGGGGCTGTTGGGCGGCATTGCGTCCTCTACGGCGGTAACGGTTTCCCTGTCTCGCCTTGCGAAGCAGCAGCATTCTATTCCCCTGTTAGCGGCTGGGGTTGCCCTCGCCAGCGGCATTATGGCCCCTCGTTTGCTGTTTATCATTGCGTTGGTGAATGGTCCTTTGGCGACCCGGTTAGCACTGCCGATTTTGCTGCTGGGGGTGGGGCCGCTGGTGGCTGCGATCGCGATCGCCCGTCGCCTTCCCGCCCAAGACTCCCAGTCAAAACTGGAGATGACGAACCCTCTGGAACTGAAAACGGCGCTGAAATATGGCCTGCTCCTGATGTTGATTTTGGTGGTGGTGCGGGGGGCAGAAGCCTACTTTGGTAATGCGGGGGTTTACTTGGTGTCTGCCATTTCTGGCCTTGCGGATGTGGATGCGGTGAGTATTTCCCTGGCTAAGGCCGCAAAGGGGACGTTATCGCTAGAGGTGGCGAGTCTTGGGGTTTTAATCGCGATTTTTATGAATACGCTAGTGAAGGTGTTTATTACCTGGTCGATCGGGGGCAAAGCCCTAGCCCAGTGGTGTGCGGCTATTTTGCTGGGATCCTTGAGCTTGGGGTTTGCGGTGATTGTGTGGGTGACTTGATGGGAAGGGATTGCGAAATTACGGGATAATAATCCCTCAGCGGACCCGCCCTAAGGGACTGACACAACGCGCTAAGGGCCAAAGATCGCCATAGGGTCAGAAAATGTGACCCCTACGGTCTTAAGGTTTTGTAGGCGTATCGTTTTTCGCGCCCAAGGCAAAATTTTGTGTCAGCTAACCCGATATCGGCTTGGCTCTGGCCTGTCTGCAATTACCCTTACTATCTTTGACCTCACCTATGACCTCTGTTATTGGCCTTGATCTGGGCGGAACTGCTCTGAAATTAGGTTTGTTTCAGCCCGATGGCTCCTGCCTCCGAGACCTGGAAGTGCCAACGCCCCAACCGAGTACCCCGGAGGCGGTGGTGGCTGCCATGGCGGCGGCGATCGCCCAGTTGGATCCCGACCATACGGCAACGGCGATCGGCATTGGCACCCCCGGACCGGCTGACCAAACGGGCCGGATTGCCCGCGTTGCTATTAACCTGGCGGGGTGGCAGGATGTGCCCTTGGCGGATGAGTTGGAGGCAAAAACGGGGCGATCGGTGGTGATTGCGAACGATGCCAACTGTGCCGGTGTGGGGGAGGCGTGGCTAGGGGCGGGGCGGGAGTTTCAGGATTTGATTGTGCTCACCCTGGGGACGGGGGTGGGGGGGGCGATTATTCTGGGGGGGAAACTGTTTGTGGGCCGGGATGGAACGGCGGGGGAATTGGGCCTAATTACGCTCAATCCAGAAGGTCCGCCCTGCAATAGCGGTAATCGTGGCTCTTTGGAGCAATATGGCTCGATTCAGGCGATTCGACGGCGGACAAAGCTAGAACCCAAGGAACTGGGCGAACGGGCTGCTGCGGGGGATGTTATGGCCCTGAAGTTTTGGGAGGTCTATGGGCGGGATCTGGGGCCAGGGATTGCAAGCCTGGTGTATGTTCTGACTCCGGAGGCGATCGTCTTTGGGGGGGGAATTAGCGCCAGTGCGCCGTTTTTTTTCCCTGCGCTGCGGGCGGAGCTAGAGGAGCGGGTGCTACCGAGTTCTCGGCGGGATTTGCAATTGCGGGTTGCGGAGTTGGGGAACCGGGCCGGGATGGTGGGGGCGGCAAAGTTGGCGATCGATCGCTACGGGGTCAACGCCTAACCCATCCCTCCCCCCTCCAATGCGGGAAATATAAGAGGAGGGAAATGGGAAGGGGGCTTGGAGGCCGGTTGCCTTATGGCTAGGGCGTATTGGGGGCAGATTTGTTGCGACGACTCCAGGCATCCCGCAGGAAACAGAAGGGACCGAGGGAGGTGCGATCGCCCTGGGCAGGGTTGGCGCTCACCGGAATCAGCATGGAGTCAGAGGGGCGCACCATCATTTCGCCCCGCGCGAGGGCCGATCGCCACTGTCGTCCCGTTTTCCAGGCGACGACTTTTGAGGCATTCCACCGTGGATTTGCGGGTTGTCCGGCAAAGCCCGATCGCAGCGCCGAATGGTTCAGCGGAGCAACGGAGGTGCGGGCTACCACCCCAGGGGCAAGTTCGATTACGACAGCCTCTGAGCGTTTAGGCAGGTCAGGCTGGGGCAGATCTTGGGCTTGGGGGCCTTGGCGCTTCAGGGTGTTGGTCATGGGTCTCACCTCCATTGATTAAGGGTGGTCAAAAATTTGGCATTCAGGGGGCGTTATAAGGGGTTGTCAGGGCGAACTGCGTCAGTTTGGCCCTAGGAAATTGGAGGAGTCAACACTGTGTATTTTTACTGCCTCTCCCTGTATTGTACACAAGGATTCCCGGCTCCTCGGCACGGGTCTTAGAGGATCCCGATCGCAGGGGCGGTACAGTAAAAAGGGTGAGTGGAGTGCAGACCGCATGATAAAGCAGATGCCAGGGTATAAACAGCAACCCTTGCGACAGTGGGGGATAGAAGGGGGGGGATTAGCTCGATTCAGGCAACAATGGCTTGGTCAACAATGGCTTGGTCAACCATGGCTTGGTCAACAAGATTCTGGGCAACAATGGCCTAGTCAACCTGGGCAACAATGGCCTAGTCAACAAGATTCTGGGCAACAAGATTCTGGGCAACAAGATTCTGGGCAACACAGTCATCGGGGGGATTTCTTGGGGGCTGGGTGCGATCGGTTTGGGCGAACTGGGCTTGGGCGAACTGGGCTTGGGCGAACTGGGACTGGGCAAACTTGGCTTGGGCGAGCTTGGCTGCGGGGGATGAGTTGTTGCTTAGTGTGGCTGTGTTGGCTGTGGGGTTTGGGGTTACTGTGGGCCGATCCGGTGGCTGCGGGTGCCTTGGCCGATCGCCTCGATCGCTTCCCCGCCTGGACTAGCCCTCCGCCAACTCAACCCGCCCAGGGCCATGATTTGGTCTATCCCGACTGGTTTGAAGGCACCTGGCAGGTGACCAGCACGCTGTTGGAGCAGCAAGCGCCCCTTGCGCCGGAGGTGGTGACTCCCGGCTTCGATCGCAACCAAGACAGCCTCAACCAAATTGTGACTTTTCCGGTGCGTTTCTTGAGCCAAATCCCGGCCCCTAGCCGCTTAGAGCAGTTTTTGCTGTTGCCGAGCCGTCCTGCGCCCCAAGTGGTTGCCGATCGGGCCTTCAATGGTCTCCAGATTGCCCAGGCTTACTTGGGTGAGGAGGGGGTGATCAGCGTGAAGGTTAACCCCAAGGATCCCAATGAGCAACTGACGAAGTTACAGAATAATGTGCAGGTGCTTTCGGTGGTGACCGATCGGGCACAGGAAACCCCCAATGCCCACCAATTTATTGCCACCGAGGTCTGTCAGCAGATTTTTCGCGGCCTTCCTGGCCCGTTTCTGAACCGTGTGGAAACCACCACGGCCTACACGCTTACTCTGCCGGTTGCTTCCGATCGAACCCTGGCTCTAACCCCGGCCCACATTAGCGCTGAGCAGTTCACGGCCATTTACCTCTCTCCCCAGGATCCGGATTACTTTAAGGCGGGCGATCGTCCCGTCGCCCTCTACCACTACCACCTCGACCTCGACCC
>JBMTWK010000013.1:0-15938 GCA_049452395.1 Prochlorothrix sp.
GCCTTGAGTCAAAAAACTGTGGCGGAGCTAAAAGAGATTGCATCGGCACGTAATCTTTCCTTTACCTCTAAAGTCAAGAAAGCCGATCTGGTCGCGCTGATTGTACAAAACCAGTAAACCGCACATCATGAGGATCCCGGTCTTCTGAGTAACTAAGGTGGGTATACCCCACTTTTTTTATCGCAACTTACAATTCCCGCAACCTTGGTAACGACTGAGTTCCCGCAATAGACTGCCTTTTCTCCCTGAAGTGTTGTGAGATCTCAGAACAAGACAAGAGGGATCCTAGGGATCCTGTAGCCCTGGGTGATCTGGGATCCTGCGATCGCCGCTGTGGTGGCAACCGACCGCCGACACCCGCCAGAAACTTTATAATGCCAAGTAGTTGTGATGGATTTAGCAACAATGCAGAGGGCACTTCAGCGGTTCCAACAGTTTGGGGTGGTAGGACTGGGGACGATCGCCCTGGGGTTTGGCCTCATCGCCTGCACCACACCCGACCCAGAACCCTCAATTACCACAGTTACCCCCCTCTCAGCTTCACCAGCACCAGAGGATCAGGTTCAACTCGACGAATTCACCCTTGTGATCATTCCCGATCGCAAAGACAAAGCGACCAACGCCCTGCTCCAAGACTTTGAGGACTACCTAGAAGAACGCCTTGGCCTTCCCGTCACCCTTCAGGTCACCGAAGACTACGACACAGCCGTCGAACTCCTCGTCAATGGCTCCGTCACCGCCGCCTACCTCGGCCCCTTCACCTATGTCCAAGCCAAGGCCCTCAACCCCAACCTTGAACCCCTGGTGTCCCACATAGAAGCCAGCACAGGCCGCCCCTGGTATACCAGCATCATTGTGGCGCGGGTAGACCGTAACATTAGCACCTTAGCGGATTTAGCAGGCAAACGCTTCGGCTTTGTCAACGAATCCTCCACCTCCGGCTTCCTCATGCCCCTTTTTGCCTTCCAGCAAGCCAAAATCGACCCCGATCGGGACTTTGACAGTGTGCAATTTGGCGGCAACCATGATGACACCCTACAACTGCTGATCAAGGGCACCGTGGATGCCGTCGCCGTGGACAAAGCAACCTACACCAAAGGCGTAGAAACGGGGATCCTACCCCCAGAGCAGTATCACCTCCTGTGGGAATCGCTGCCCATCCCCAACCCCCCCTTGGTCGTGGGCGATCGGGTTCCCGCCAGCCTGAAACAAAAGCTCCAAAACGCCATGCTCAGCGCCCCCAAGGGTCTGGTGGCCATTAGTGCCAATGCGTCAGCGGGCTACACCATTGTGCAAGATGAGGACTATGAGATTATCCGCAAAATTGAAGAGGCGCTCGATTTGCCTTGACCCCTAACCCAGGGCAGAGCCTTGCCGGGTGGGCTGTGGCGACCCCCAGCTATCGGGACGGGGAAGGGGCGGGACAGAAGCGCGTAGGGAAAGAAGGGGCGGGACGGGAGAGGTGGGGAAGGGGGCACCGGAGAGAGTTTTAGGCCCATAACGGGAAACAGAAGCGCAGTCTAGGGCAGAAGATCAGCCTATAATACGTCGAGCGATCGGTTTGGGGGCTAAGGCTCCTGGATCCGCTCTTTGGTCTCACTGGTTTTGTTGAATTAGCGCTGTCTAACGGGTTTTTATGGCTGATCCTACCCCTATCTCTAGATCTGCTGGTCCCAGTTCCCAGAATTCTGCTCAGAATTTTGCTCAGGCGTTTTCTCGCGGGCAGGGCGGGCGATCGCGCTGGAGATGGCCCGGTTTAGGAGTTGTGGCCTTGGTGCTGTGCCTGTTCATCAGCAGTTGTAGCCCAGAGGCATGGCGATCGCTCCGGGTCAAAGCCGAAGTCGCCACCGTGCCCCAGGTCATCGACAGTACCTTGTCGGACCCCAAAACCTTTAACTACCCCCTCAGCCAGGAGTCGCCCAACGTCTTTGGCTTCATTTATGACGGCCTCATTGGCTCCAATGGCCTGACCGGAGACCTAGAACCGGCTTTAGCAGAATCCTGGCAGATTTCTCCCGATCAGAAGACCATTACCTTTACCTTGCGGCCTGATTTGCGCTGGTCCGACGGAGAACCGCTCACAGTCGAGGATGTGGTCTTTACCTATAACCAAGTCTATTTTAATGAGGCGATTCCCACCGATGCGCGGGATATTTTGCGGGTGGGCGAAGAGCGGGTCTTGCCAACGGTGACCGCAGTGGGCGATCGTCAGGTGCAAGTCCAAGTTCCCAGCCCCTTTGCGCCCCTGCTACGAAACATGGGTTTGCCCATTTTGCCAAAACATAGCCTAGAAGCCTCCATTCAGGAGCTAGACAGCCAAGGAAACCCCCGTTTTCTCTCCCTTTGGGGGACGGACACCGATCCTAAGACCGTTGTGGCCAATGGCGCTTACACCTTAGCAGAGTATAAGACCGGGCAGCGGGTTGTGTTTACGGCCAATCCTTACTATTGGCGCAAGGATGAACAGGGCCAGCAGTTGCCCTATATCAAGCGTTTTGTCTGGAAAATTGTGGAAAGTCGGGATACCCAGTTGGTGAAGTTCCGATCGGGGGATCTGGATATCACAGAACCGATGCGCCCAGAGGATTTTCCGCTGCTGAAACAGGAGGAAAAGCGGGGCAACTTTACGGTGTATGTGGGCGGACCGCGACCGGGGACTGTCTTTTTGGCCTTTAACTTGAATAAAGCCAGCCGCAAAGGCAAACCCTTAGTCGATCCGGTCAAATCTGCCTGGTTTAATACCCTAAACTTCCGGCAGGCGGTGGCCTATGGCCTCGATCGCCAAGGCATTATTGACACGGTTTATCGCGGCCTAGGTGCGCCCATTAACTCCCCCATCAGCGTCCAAAGTCCCTATGGCCTCAGTCCTGAGGAGGGACTGCCTGTCTATGACTATAACCTCGAAAAAGCGCGAAATTTACTGCTAGAAGCGGGATTTCAGTACAACGGCCAAGGGGAACTGCTGGACAGTGCGGGCAACCGAGTCGAGTTTAACCTCATTACCAACGCTGAGAACTCGATTCGGGTCAATGTCTGCACGCGCATCCAGCAGGATCTAGCCAGACTGGGCATGAAGGTCAATTTCACCCCGATCGCCTTTAATGTGCTGGTCGATAAGTTAGATGATTCCCTGGACTGGGAAACCCATGTCCTTGGCTTTACGGGGGGGGTGGAACCCAACAGTGGCTCTAATATTTGGCAACCGGATGGGGGACTGCACACCTTTAACCAAAGCAAGCCGGATCTGGAGGGTTGGCAGGTCAGCGATTGGGAGGAGCGGATCGGCCAGCTTTATATTGAAGCGGCGCAGGAATTAGACGAAAATCAGCGCAAAATCCTCTATGGGGAGACCCAAAAAATTGCCCAGGAGCAGTTGCCTTTTGTGCAGTTGGTCAATGAGTTGGGGATGTCGGCGGTGCGCAACACGATCGGGCCGATCCAATACTCCGATCTCAGCGGTGCCCTCTGGAATTTGCATGAACTCCAGGTAGAGCCTTAGAATTAGCCCAAATTTGGTACGGGCGAAGCATTTGCACAGGGGGTTCGGGGCGATCGCGTTAAATTGTCCCGCAATTTGCCCAAATTTGGTACGGGAGAAGCATTTGCACAGGGGGTTCAGGGCGATCGCGTTAAATTGTCCCGCAATTTGCCCAAATTTGGTACGGGCGAAGCATTTGCACAGGGGGTTCGGGGCGATCGCGTTAAATTGTCCCGCAAATGCTTCGCCCCTACGCCGCGCCGTTTTTTTGGGCGATCGCATTCAATTGTCCCGCAAATACTTCGCCCTTCGGGTTGCTGCATTAGCCGGAGGCAGCTTGGGGGTCGGGGTCGCCGAGGGTAATGCCTAAAACTTGGGTGTGGGAGCCACGGGCTTGGGTCACGCCGATCGTGCGCTGGGCCGCTTCAATCATCGGGCGGCGGTGGCTGACCACGATAAACTGCGCCTGATGACATTGCTGGCGGATTACCTGGGCTAAACGCTCCACATTGGCCCCATCCAGGAAACTATCCACCTCATCAAAGGCATAAAAGGGCGAAGGGCGGTAGCGCTGGAGGGCAAAAATAAAGCTGAGGGCCGTCAGGGACTTTTCGCCCCCGGACATGGAAGCCAGCCGCCGCACCGGTTTACCCTTGGGGTGAGCCACCAGGTTGAGGCCGCCGCTGAGGGGATCTTCGGGGTTATCCAGTTGTAAATAGCCATCTCCATCGGAGAGTTGGGCAAAAATCTCCCGAAAGTTTTGATTAATGGCCTCAAAGGACTCCATAAAGGCGCGGGTCCGCAGAGTTGTAAAGGTCTCGATGCGCAGCAAAATTTCGGTGCGCTCAGACTCCAGGGTTTGCAACTTCTCCGTAAGATCATCCAACCGGGCCTGGGTGCGATCGTACTCCTCCAGCGCCAACATATTGACCGGCTCCAGGGCTTGAATCCGCTTAGAAAGGCCGCGTAATTCATGCTGGAGGGCAGCTAAACCAGCTTTTTGGCTCTCTTCGGGGATTTCCGGCAAGGGATCGGGCAACTCCTGCTGCTGTTGCACCAAACCGTCCCGCAGTTGGGCGAGTTGCTCCCGCCGCTGTTGCTGGGTCTCCTGGAGCTTTTGCCCCTGCCACTCCAGGTCTTGGGCCTGCTGCCGCTGCTGCCGCTGCTCTCGTTCTACCCGATCGCGCTCCTGCTTCTGGCTCCCCAGCCGCTCCTCCAGTTGAGCCATCTGCCGCCGTAATGCTGCCAACTGCTGCTCTAAACCCTGGCGCTGCACCCCCAAGGCTGAATGTTCGTTGATTTGCTCCCCCTGAAGCTGCCGCAGCCGCTGAATTTGCTGTTGGCGCTGGCTGGCCTGTTCCTGGCTGCGGTCCTGTTCCCGGATGAGGGTCTGCAACTGCTGCTCAGCGCTGCGGAGGGCCAGTTCCTGGGTTTGCAGCTCCTGCTCCTGGGCCTGGACTTGGGTTTGGCGCTGTTGCCACTCCCCATGGATGGGGGACTGCTCTAATTCCGCCAGAGCAAGGCGTAAAAATTCTAATTCAGCTTCCTGGTTTGGAATTTGCGCTGCTAAAACCTGGAGACGTTCTGTTGCCGCCGTGAGCGCTGTGTCCTGGCTTTGGGCTTGATCGCTGAGTTGCTGCTGTTGCTGTTGGAGGCGCTGTACCGTTTGCCGCAGTTGGTTCACCTCTAGCTGAACTTCGCGGTGGGTTTGGCGCTTTTCGTTCAGTTCCTGGCCCACCTGCCGCAGGCGCTGGCTAAGGTTGATGATTTGGCGATCGCAACGGCCCAAAATTGCCTCAATTTGCCCCAAACGCTCCTGAAGTTCCTGCATTTCGCTGGACTCATCACCGCCCGTCCGCCCAAAGCCGATCGCCCCCCGCTGCCGCCGCAAACTGCCCCCCGTCATTGCCCCACTGGTTTCCAGCAACTCCCCCTCTAGGGTCACGATCCGGTACTGGCCCAATTGTTGCCGCGCTGTGTCCAGGGACTCAAAAACCACCGTCCCGCCAAAAACATAGCTAAAAATCTCACGATAACGATCGTCGCACTGCACCAAATTCACCGCATGGTCAACAAAGCCCTCTGGGGTCTGCCATTTGGGAATTTCCGCTAAACGGCCACCTCGAATCTTGTTGAGGGGCAAAAAGGTCGCCCGTCCCCCCTTATGCTGCTTGAGGAGGCGGATTCCTTCCGCAGCAACCCGATCGTCCTCCACCACCAAATAGGTCAGCCGCCCCCCCGCCGCCACTTCCAGCGCAGTCTGGTAGCGCAGTTCCACATCTCCCAACTGGGCCACCGCCCCATGCACCCCCGCCAAGCCCAACTGTTCCAGCAGGCGGGTAGCCTGGGTACCCTGGGTTTCCTGCATCGCCTGGGCTAAGCTTTCTAATTTATCCAGTTGCCGCTGCTTTTCGCGCTGTTCCTTCAGGAGGCGGCCCTGAGTGTCCTGCTGCACCTGAAGATCCTGCTCAGTTTGGGCTAGGGTTTGGGCCAGACCCGCCACCTCTTGCTCTAGTTGCACCTGGCGGGGAGCGCTTTCCTGAATGTGGGCCTCGGCTTCGGCCAAATCCCGGCCAGTTTGGGCCAGGGCACCGCTTTGATCCTGCTGCTGTTGCTGGTACTGCTGCGATCGCTCTTGGAGTTGAGCTTGCTCCCGCCGTAGGGGTTCCAGTTGGGCGAGTAAATCATCCATTTGCTGGCGCAGTTGGGTTTGCTGGGTCACCCATTCCTGGGAACGGCTGGCGATCGCATTGGCCGCTTCACGGCTCACCGCCAAGGCCGCCCTCGCCTGATCCCGCCCTTGGGTGAGCCGCACCAGTTCCTGTCCCTCTAGGTGACGGCGCTCTGCTTGGATCCGCTGGAGATTTTGCTGATATTCAACAACCTGGGCTTGGTTCTCCTGCAACTGCTCTAGGGTTTTCTGGCCAGCAGTCTCTAGCTCCTGCTGTTGCCGCAGAATCTGCCGCAGTTCTGCCTCCTGGGTCGCCAACTGGGACTGAAGTTGCAGCAACTCCTCCTCCCCCAGGGCACGCACCTGTTGGTTCAGGGCTTCCAGGACTTTCTCGGTTAGGGCGATCGTCTCCTGCAAGCTGACCAAATTCTCCTGCAATTGGACCTGATCTTGATCTCCCTTGGCGATCGTCTGCACCAGTTGCGCCTCCTCCTTCTGCCGCTGCTGCCAGATTAAGACCCGCTCCCACTGCTGCTTTTCCTCCAATTCCCGCCGCAGTCGCTGGTATTTCTCTGCCTTCTGCCGATCCTTGCTTAAGCGCTCCAGTTGTTCCTGCAATTCTCGCTCAATAATGTGGCAGCGGTCTTCCCGCTCCTTGACCTCATCTAACTTGCCCTTAGCCTGGTTAATTTTGCGATCGAACTGGGCCACCCCCGCCAACTCATCAATAATCTCCCGCCGCTCCCGCCCATTCATGGAGATAATCCCCGTCACATCCCCCTGGAGGACAATATTGTAGCCCTCTGGATAAATTCTGAGGCGATTGAGCTGCTCATGGAGCTGATTGAGGGTACAGACCTCGCCATTAATGGCATATGTGGAGGTATAGGTGCCCTGGGGGGTCACCCGCAAGCGCCGCGTTACGCTCCACTCCTTTAAGTGCGTCCCAATGGCGATCGGCGACGGATCCCCTGCTTCCGCGTCCAGATCGTCGGGCTGAAGCTGCGGCGGGGCACTCTCTTCCAGGGAAGCCTTAGCCCCCTGGGCATCGTCCCCCTCACCCCCTAGATCCGGGAGCGTTGGCTTGGGGGCGGGGAGCAGGCTGGGGGGAGACCAGCCCTCCAAATCAAAGGTGGCGGTGACGCTGGCTTCCACGGTCGATCGGCTCCGGGCCACCGTCTGGTTCACCAAATCCGGCAGGCGATCGGCCCGCATCCCCTTCGAGGTAGACAGTCCCAGGGCAAACAGCAGTCCATCCAGGATATTCGACTTGCCTGAGCCATTCGGCCCCGAAACCACGGTAAAACCGGGTAACAGCGCAATATCTGCTGTACCGCCAAAGGATTTGAAGTGGGTTAGCTCAACACGCTTGATATAAACCACGATACCAAAACCACAATTGCCTCAAATTGTCTCAAACCGAGCTTAAGGCTCGATTGAGTCCGAATCTGGGCGAAATTTTAGTACATTAATACTAAGTAGTTGTTCATTATACCTGATTCCTAAGCGGTTTGGAAATGGCCAGGGGGGCAGGTTCTGGGTAGACCGCTCTAATATTAAAATCTCTTCACAAATCCCCCACCATCGTGCCAGCCCGTCGATCGGGTCTGTCCTCCGCTGTACCGACCCCGGTCATCCCCTGCGCCTAACCCTCTGCGAAAGAGTGCCCGATTGGATGAGGAAACGAGCAAGTCTTGATAGAATTGGTAGTAAGCATTCAGGGGGTCACGGAGGAATGCGGGTTTCAGGCTCTGAAAATCCCGGATTGGTACGGTTTGAGCTGCTTCAGACTCCGATCGGAGGGCTGAAACCCTACTAACTTCGTAGACCCCTGAATAGTTACGAATTGGTAGGTCTTGCCCCTCACTGCCGTCAGCGCAAACCCAGCGAATCGGTACAGGTTGCCAGAAAAAGTAGGGGTCTTGGGAACCCGGACTCCTGCCCTTAGCGGCGGTGTAAGACCAAAGGAACTCCACCGTTCCGGAGGCTGCTGCCCATGAAGAGGGAAGCCCATGCTGTACCGTAGGTCAGCGTCGGGTCGTTCACGACATCATAGAAAGACACTTTTTTGGAGGTTATGGGGATGTCCACCTTGATGGAAAACCTGAAAAAGCTTTTTAATGCGAGCGTTACGGGCGATATCATTTCGCAAACGCCTCCTCCGGCTCCCGCTGCTCCGGCGGCTCCCGCTGCTGCTGTGGCCCCGGCGGCTCCCGCTGCCCCTGCTGCTGCTCCTAAGGCCAGCCCAGCCTCCATCCCCAACCCCGGCACCAGCTTTGCCAATACCCAGTATGTGGCCGTGAACTTCCAGTATGGGGAAGAGGACAAAACCTGGGCTAAGAAAATTGGGATTTACAAGAAAGGCGTGGGCACCCGGTGGTATCAGTTGGTTGAGGTTGAATAAGCGGCTCAGTCAGTCGGACGATTTTTCCTAAGATCGCAAGATCGCACAATAGATCACACAACGGCTCCGGTACGCTAATCGTCTGGGGCCGTTATGGTTTGGGTCGGTTCACTAGCGGGGAGGATTGGTTAAATCCTTGTTTCCATGCTCCTTGTGCTCCTCGTTCCCATGCTCCGGCGTGGGAACGAGGAGCACAAGGAGCTTTGATTAGCTTTGGGCGATCGCCAAGGCGGCTTCTAGCCGCAGCCGATCCCAGCCGCGTTGGTTGAGCAACAGCCAGGACTGCTGCACATCGGGGCCTTGCATGGTCCCCATTAACGCTGCCCGCAGAGTGCGCATCACAATCCCTTTTTTAACCCCCTGATCTTTAGTCACTTGGTTAATCAACGACTTGGCAGACTCTGCATCCAGATTTTCCAGACTTTGCGCCAGTAAACCGCCTAAAACTGCCGCTGCTCCGTCCTGGCTCAGTTGTTCCTTGGCACTGTCGTCGTAGTCGATCGCCGCGCTGATATAAAAGCGGCTTAAATCCACCGCATCCTTGAGCAGCGTCAAGCTAGGGCCAATCAAGGCCGCCAAATCCTCTAGCCAGGGCTGGGGACTGTCGCCAAAGTCGTAACCCGCTGCGGCCCAAATCGGTTGCAACCGGCTGACCAAATCACTGGGACTGAGATCGTGGAGCACTTGGCTGTTGAGCCAGTTGAGCTTATCCCAGTCGAACTTGGCCCCGGCTTTGTTAACCCGATCGAAGCTGAACCGCTCCGCCGCTTCCGCCAAGGTAAAGCGCTCCGTCATCGGTTCGGGGGGCGACCAACCCAGCAGGGTCATATAGTTGCCGATCGCCTCCGGGGTATAGCCCAGTGCTCGGAAGTCAGAAATGGAGGTTACCCCATCGCGCTTAGAAAGCTTTTGGCCTGATTCATTGAGAATCAGCGGCGTATGGCCGAAGATCGGCGCTTCTGCCCCTAGGGCTTCATAGAGCAAAATCTGCTTCGGTGTATTGCCGATATGGTCCTCTCCCCGGATCACATGGGTCATGGCCATGTCCAGATCATCCACCACCACCACAAAGTTATAGAGGGGTTGGCCCACCGAGTCGCCAGAAGCCGCCCGTGCAATGACCATATCGCCCCCCAGGTCGCGCCCGGTCCAGGTTACCCGCCCCCGCACGAGATCGACCCAGCTAATGGTGCGATCGTCGTCGATTTTAAAGCGAATCACTGAAGTGCGGCCTTCGGCCTCGAAAGCGGCCCGCTGTTCTAGGGTGAGGTTCCGGTGGCGGTTGTCGTAGCGGGGGGCTTCGCCTCTGGCTTTTTGCTGCGATCGCATCTCATCCAGTTCTTCCGGGGTGCAGTAGCAGCGGTAGGCCAAACCCTGGTCTAACAGCGCTTGAATTTTTTGCTGGTACAGTTCAAAGCGATCGGTCTGTAACACCGGCCCCTCATCCCACTGCAAGCCCAGCCAGGTCAATCCCTCCAGAATATTTTGGGTATATTCAGGCCGCGATCGCTCCTGATCTGTATCCTCCACCCGCAGCACAAAAGTGCCGCCCTGGTTGCGGGCAAAGAGCCAGTTAAAAACCGCCGTGCGGGCGGTGCCAATGTGAAGATTTCCCGTGGGGCTGGGGGCAATGCGAACGCGAACAGTCACAATATTTAAAGGTCCAGTCTAATAAAGGTCCGGTCTAGAAACGACAGAGCATCTCAAGCAACTCTCCATGCTATCAGCTTTAGACCCTTCAGTTTTAGCCCTTGGCGGTGGGGTCCGAGTGATGGGGGAGTTGGCTGAGTCCTCAGGGTCAGCTTGCCAGGGAGCAACTCAGGTGCATCTCCCCGCAGAAACCGCAGGCCAGCAATCCCGGTCAGCCCTTGTGGGACAAGCCTCTGGCTGATTGCTCCTCGTCCCAGTGCGATCGTCTGCGCAACCGAAGTCTTGCATCAGTGCCCGTTTCAATTTCAATTTCCCGATTACAATTGCCCTTAAGGCTACAATCCCGCTAGAAGTCCATTGTCCTGCCAGGGACCCCTACACATGACTAACTCTCAACATCCTTCCCCCCCGCCGCCGCCGCCCATGCCCGGTCGTCCTCGCGCAGATGTGACAGAGGCCACCATGCCCATTGCTTCTCCCCGCATGGGAGCAGCCCCCCCACCCCCCGGAGCACCCCCTCGCCCACCGGGCGCACCCCCGCCTCCCGGTGCAGGTGCTGCCCAGCCTCGTCCCGGTGGTGCCCGTCCCCCTGCCCCTGGCGGTGCCTCGCGCGGCGCTACCCCCGCTGCCCCCGCCGGACCTAGCCCCGGTCAGCCCACCCTCTATGAGGTGGTGAAGTTGGCCAGTGACAATGGTATTTCCGATATTCACGTTGGGGTGGGTGAGGTGCCCCGCTACCGCGATCGGGGTCAAATTGAATCCACGGATTTCCCAGAGACGGATCTGCCCACGTTCATGTCCTGGCTCAAGGAAATCATGAGCGATGAGGAGATTCGGCGCTTCCAGGAAACCCTGGACTTTGACGGGGCGACCCAGTACGACTTTGCCCGTGCCCGGATTAATGTTTTCGACTCCCTCAAGGGGCCGTCGATGGTCATCCGGTTGATTCCGCTGAAAATCCTGACCTTAGAGCAGCTCAAGTCGCCGCCGATTTTCCGGGACATTTGCCACTACCACAAGGGGCTAATCCTGGTGACAGGGCCGACGGGTTCCGGTAAGTCCACGACGATGGCGGCCATGATTGATTACATCAATCGGGAGATGCCGCACCACATCATCACGATCGAGGACCCCATTGAATTTGTCCACCAAAGCCGGAAGTCCCTGGTGAAGCACCGCGAGGTGGGCATTCACACGCTCCAGTTTGAGAACGCCCTCAAAGCGTCTCTGCGGGAAGATCCGGACCTGATTCTGGTGGGGGAAATTCGGGACAAAGTTACGATTAAAACTGCGCTAAAAGCGGCCCAAACCGGTCACTTGGTAATGGGGACGCTCCACACCAACAGTGCGGTGAAGACGATCGAGCGTATTTTGAATATGTTCAGCCCCGCTGAGCAGGATCCGATCCGGATTGCGGTGGCGGAGTCGTTGATCTGCGTGGTGGCCCAGGGTCTGTGTCGGACAACGGACGGCAAGCGGGCTGCTTACCACGAGATCATGATCAACACGGACGCGATTAAGGATTTCATCCGGCGCGGTGAGATCGATGAGATTGAGGCCATTATTCCCCGCTGTACCTTTGACGGGATGTGTACCTCAAACCAGGCTCTGTACCGCCTCTATGAAGAGGGCCGGATTACGGAGGAGACTGCCCTAGAATGTTCACCGCGACCGAATGAGATGGCACAAATGCTGCGGGGTCGCGTTTAAGTCCGGCGATTTGATCGCTATTGATGCTTTAACCTAACAACAGTCTGTGGCGATCGGTCTAAATTGAGGCCGATCGCCATTTTTATCGAGTTTTACCGCAATTAACTGCCAGAGCGGGACTTACGGGGTGCTTTAGCCCGACCCTTACCGGACGGACGACCTTGGCTTGTTTTTTGGGAAGAAGCGGTGGATTTTGCTGTCTTTTTGGTGCTGGGGCGGCGGCTGGACTTGGCCAACGGAGTAGACTCCGCCTCTGGGGTTTCCCCTGGGGCCGTTGGCGCATCCTCCGTCCCGGAAAGATGGCGACGATCGGCGGCGTGGGTCAACAAAGACTCCGCAAAAGTTAATGCCTCCTGGGCTGACTCTCCTCCGGCCAATTCCGCCAACTCTCGCTGCCGCGCGGCTAAATCCGCCAACAGTTCCACCGAAACAATCGTGCGCTCCTGACCCCCAGCCCCCTCGCCCGTCGCCTTACCCGTCATCTCTTGAGCCACCTCCAAAGCCGTTGCCCCTGGTCTGGCCCCCCGATCGATCACGGTTTTATGGACCCGGAAATGGCGATCGGCCATGGCCGCAATCAAAGGCTGGTGCGTCACACAGAGCACCTGATGCTGCTGACTCAGATCATGGAGTTTTTGGGCGATCGCCTGGGACACCCGCCCCGATACCCCCACATCGATCTCATCAAAAATCATCGTCCCCACGGGGTCAATTTGGGAGAAACAAGCCTTCAGCGCCAGTAAAAAGCGGCTCATTTCCCCGCCGGAAGCAATTTCCCCTAAAGGCTGTAGCAATTCGCCCGGATTGGGACTAAAGCGGAAAGTGATTTGGTCAGCCCCATGGACCGTTGGGGCGATCGGCCTTAATTCAACTTGGAACTGAACCCGCTCCATTGCCAGGGGTTTGAGGGCTGCAATCAGGCGCGATTCCAAGTCCTGGGCTGCTCGTTGGCGCAACTGGCTGAGGGTTTGGCAGTGCTGCTGAAGGGTCGCCTGGGCCGCTTCCTGGGCAGCGGTGAGGTCAGCGATCGACTGGCCGCCTCCCGTGAGAAGATCGACACTGGCTTGGATATCCCGGTAATGGGCAATGGCATCGGCCAAGGTCGGGCCATACTTGCGGCAAATTTGCTTTAATTCCAGGATACGGGCTTCAACTTCCTCTAAACGCTCCGGATCCGTCTCTAAATTATCGCCATAGGTGTTAATTTGCCGCCCTGCCTCCTCAACCTGGGTTAAGGCCGTGCTGACCAGTTCTAAAATCGCCTGCACCTCTGGGTCATAGTTCGCCATATCCTGGAGCAAGCTTTCCGCCGTACCCAACAAATCCGCACAGGCCATGCCTTGATCGTTCTGGTACAGGGCTTGGTAGACCTGATAGCTTTGCTGTTGCAGTTCAACGGTGTGGCTCAGGCGCTGCTGCTCTAGAAGCAGATGCTCTAGCTCTTCTGGATCCTCTAAATTCGCGGTTTCCAGCTCTTGAAGTTGATATTCAAATAAATCTAACTGCTGAAGGCGATCGTTCTCAGCCTTACGCCGCTGCTCTAGAATCTGGCACGCCTGTTGATAGGCACTAAAGGCTTGGGCAACAGCTTGGCGCTGGGCCACCACCTCCGGCCCCCCAAAACTATCCAACCACTCCCGCTGAAGACTGGGCTGGCCCAACTGAATTGTCTGGCCTTGGGCCGTAATTTCCACCAATTGCTCCCGCAGTTCCTCGGCTTGGCGCTTGGTCAGGCTAGCACCATTCAGGCGCAGGCGCAGGCGGTTGCTGCTAATATCGCGGCTACAAACAAGGGGATCGGTTGCGGGGAGTCCCTGGGTTTGGAGCCAAGCACTCAGTTGGGGATTGCTCTGAAAGGTTGCCTCGATCGTGGCCCGATCGGCCCCAGCCCGCACCACTCGCCCTGGGACTTTGCCCCCCAGCACCGCATCGATCGCATCCAAAATAATCGACTTACCCGCCCCCGTCTCCCCCGTCAAGACATTCAAACCCGGCCCCAGTTCCAAGTCCAGGGAGTCAATCAGCGCAAAATTTTCAATTCTCAGGGCAAGCAGCATACAAAGGGGCCATGGGAAGGGGATAGAGTCGGTTCCTGCATTACTATAACCAAGAAACCGTCTAGCGTTGAGGGGGGGCCACCGTGTTATCGCGATCGCGACACTTTTGGGTACTGCTGGTTTTAATCCCAGCTCTTGTTATAGGTCTCTACTGGAGTTTGGCCTTTGGGGGAGAAGTGACAGGATTCTTTCGGATTGGAGCAGAATTCCCCAAATCTCCCTTTTTAGATCTAGAAACAGCCTGGATTGTCCCCGGTGAAGTGGGCCATGATGGCCAACAGTTTTTGAGTATTGCCTTTGATCCCGCCCTTCGCGATCCCGGTACCATCGCCGCCCTCGATCTCCCCGCCTATCGCTACCGCCGCATTCTTTACCCCCTACTCGGCTACGGCTTAGCCTTAGGTCAAACCGTCCTGATTCCCTATGCCTTAGTTTTGGTCAATTATGGGGCGATCGGGGCGATTATTTATTGGAGCAGTGCCTATCTCCAAGACCAAGGCCGCAATCCCCACCAAGCGCTCTGGTTACTGGGTCTGCCGTCCCTGTGGATTACCCTCAGCCTAGGCACAGCAGAACTGGTCAGCAGTGCCTGTTTCATCGGGTCGCTCGCTTACTACCATCGGCGTTGCTATGGGCTAAGTGCGATCGCGATCGCAGCAGGATGCTTAACACGGGAGACCCTGTTATTGGTATGGGTGGCGATCGGGGTCGCGGCATTGTGGGAGCGCCTCGATCGGGCTGCCCTGTTTAAACTGGGACTGGCGGGCGTGCCCTGCCTGCTCTGGTCTGTCTATGTGGAACAAGCCCTTGGCTCTGGTCTACAACAGGCCGCCTCCAATAATCTAGGCTGGCCGTTACTGGGCCTGTGGGGAAAGCTGCAAACCTTCCTCACCCTAGAGGGGCTAAGCCTGGAGCGCCTCTTTGATCTGGGTAGCTTTACCGTCACGTTGCTGACCCTAGGACTCCTCCTCCTCAGCCATGCTTTGACATGGGGAAAGGACAAAGCCTTAGGTTTAAGCAGCCTGCTGACTGCCCTCGCCTTTTCCAGCCTCACCCTGACGGTCCTGGGCTACTACGGCGACTATGTACGCACTTTTGGAGATTTATACTGGCTACTGTTTCTGAGTCAACCCCTCTTACTCGATCGGATCCCAGTGGCACTGCTACCAACCCAGCTTCTCTTCAAAGTTGCCCTCCCCCTCGCCAGTGTGGGAATCATTGTCTCAGTCGTAACTGGCTAAAGTACTGCTTGATCTCTCTAAATCAGCCAAAATCAGCCGTACTACCCTAAGAAATCTCAATTATTTGGGAGCGCCCCACTTACCTTAGCGATTTAACCGACCTAGTAGGGGCCGATTTTCACCCCAAAATTTTGCCCCATTGCGATAATTGCCCCAAACCCGCCCTCTTGGTAGCAGATCCTCGATCGTAGGGGCAAAACCCCCGTGGTTGCCCTAGTTTTGGGCCGAAGCAGGGAGCCACAGGGGCACAACCCCTACCCAGATTCTTCCAAAGTGGGATGGACCCTACACTCGATTACTTGGACAAAACGGCTTCGCTGTCTACTACGTAGGTCGCCCAACAAACATTTGTGTTCCTCAAAAGGTTCCCTTAGCCGAATAAGTTATATTTCAGAATGCAGAAAATTGCCTGGAAACCATCCCGCCAGCCAATTTTTTTACCCTCTGCATAGGTTCTGCCGTAGTAGGAGATCCCAACCTCATAAATCCGGCAGTTCATCTTGGCAACCTTCGCTGTAATTTCTGGCTCAAAGCCAAAGCGATTCTCACAAATTTCGATCGACTGAATAATCTCGCGCCGGAATGCCTTATAGCAGGTTTCCATATCCGTGAGGTTAATATTCGTCAGCATATTGGAGAGTGTGGTTAAAAACTGGTTGCCCACCATGTGCCAATAGGTAACTATTCAGGGGTCTACGAAGTTAGTAGGGTTTCAGCCCTCCGATCG
>JBMTWK010000014.1:0-15752 GCA_049452395.1 Prochlorothrix sp.
AATCGGCCTCTTCTCCTGATCAGTAAGGTCTATACCTCTAAAAGAGCAATTTCAGGGCAATAGCTGCGGTCTAATCGCCAAGAGGGCGGGTTTGGGGCAATAATTGCAATCTAGCAAAGTTTTGGGCGAAAAACCCGCCCCTACGCACATGGGGTTAAATCAGTGGGGGGGAAACCTGTTGCGGGTCTGTGGCCACAAAAAAACCGGGCAGCGCCGGTTTCGAGATCAAGGAGGTTTCATCATGATGGAGTTACGATAACGGCTCGATCGAGAAAAAACTGTAGCCGAACGATCGGTTTTGAGTATAAATACTACATCCTGGTCAAGGGGGGGAATTAAGAGGGCCGACTGCAAGTCGGCGATCCCAGATCCTAGGGCAGGGGGGAATTAAGAGGGCCGATCGCAAGTCGGCGATCCCAGATCCCAGATCCTAAGGCGGGGGGGAATTAAGAGGGCCGACTGCAAGTCGGCGATCCCAGGGTTAGACAGGCCGATCGCAAGTCGGCGATCCCAGATCCCAGATCCTAGGGTGGGCGGGAATTAAGGGGGCCGACTGCAAGTCGGCGATCCCAGGGTTAGACCGGACGCTGGATGCCCGGTCGGCCTTGGAAATCATCCAGCGCTTGGGCCACATACCAAGAGAACTTAGACGCAAAAACTGTTGCAGCAAACTCCTCAGCCCGATCGATGCAAGCCTGGGAAAAGAACCGCAGCCGCTCAAACTCCTCGATCGTCCCGCACAACCCCTCCACCGTTGGCTCCTTAAACAGCAGCCCCGTGCGATAGTGCAACACCACCTCCGCCAGTCCCGCCCCCTCATAGGCAATCACCGGCAACCCCCGCCCCAAGGCTTCCACCGCCCCAAAGTGAAAATCCACCGTCAAGGCCGGAACAATCAGCGCCATGGCATTGGCATAGATGTGGTCTTCCAGCAGGTCATGATCGGAGCGAACCCCCAGAAACTCCACGGTTGGACCCGCTAACTGCTTGAGCGCGGCCTCTTCCGGGCCAGTGCCCACAATTTGCAGCGGACGCTGAAGCTGGTTGCAGGCTTGGATCAGCAGATCAACCCGGTTGGGGCGATCGAGGTGGCCCATATAGAGGTAGTAGCGCTCCCCCGCTTGGCCGTAGCCTTGCAGCTTGACCGGGGGCGAAATCACCTCCGGCGATCGGCCATAGACCCGATCCACACGGCGGGCAACCCGGTGGCAATTGGTCACCCAACGATCGACCCGCTGGGCCGCATAAAAGTCATACTGCCGCAGCCAGGACTGGGCAACCCGGTTCCAGAGCCAGCGCTCTGGGGGCAAGCTGGGATCCCAACGGCGGCGATCGGGGGTGTGGCAGTAGCAGACGTGCAAGGTGTGGGCACCCACGCGCACACTGTGGGCCAAGCCGCCCTCGGTAGAGGAAATCACCAAATCGTAGTCTTGCAGATCCAGCCCTTCCCACAACAGCAGCAGCGCCGCAGTCTGCAACGGCTCCGGGAGCCAAGGGCGCTGGGGCAGGTGCGATCGCAGGGGGCGAATATCCCACTGCTGGATGCGATCGCCCCCCTGTGCCCTAAAGTCGGGGTGGACCTGGGCGGTGTAAATGGGGGCTTGGGGATAGAGGCGATGTAAGCCCTCCAAAACGCGCTCCGGCCCCCCAAAGGTTTCTAGGTGGTCATGGACGATCGCAACCCGTGCTTGATCCATATACGCTAGCTTCCCGTTCTAAGGTTGACTCTCACCATTTTGATCCTCCTCCCCGTAACGCTCCAGTGACTCTCCGGCCTCGGATGTTAACACATATAACAAAATCTTCCCCCCGGTAAGGCTTTACCAGAGAGTGTTAAGGGGGGCGTTTTGTGTTGAACGATATCCCTCTGCAAGGTCTCATCCCAAGCTTCAGGATTGCGGGTCAGTGCTTACGGTTTCTGTCCTGACTAAACTGAGGGGTGTTGATGGGATGTTTTTTTAAGTTAAAAAGTCTTCAACGATCGGAGTTTTAATCATGGCAAATCTTCAAATTATCATTGCCCTCGCTGTTGCTCTCCATGTGGGTGGTATGGCCCTGAAACTCGGAACTGAGCTGTACAAGTAAGCCTTGTATTGATTCATTCCAGACCGTTCACGGTCACTCAAGCTCGATCGGAAGTGGAGTTTTCTTTGGTTGCAAAGCTCCACTTCTTTTATTTTGATCGCCATGGGGATCTCTCAGAGACAACGGCTTAAGCCTGATCAATCCCAGCACGGGCAAGGGCAACAACCCCGATCGTCGGAATGCCCGCAGCCCAGAGGGTTCGCGCCGCCGATCGCACCGTGGACCCCGTTGTATAAATATCATCAAACAACAGGACCGATCGCCCCCGCAGCCCTTCCCCCACCTGAAACACCTGCGCCACCTCCGCCTCCCGCCTTGCCCGGTCCAGCCCAAACAGGGCTTGGGTTTCCTGGGTCCGAATTAAACCCTGCTCCGCACAGGGTAACCGAGCCATCCGACAGAAGTAGCGGGCCAGCAGCGCCGCTTGGTTAAAGCCTCGGCTTTTGAGCTTGCGATCGTGGAGGGGAATGGGGACGACGATCGGCTGGGGACGCGGCAGGCTTGGGGTTGGGGCAAAGGTTGGGGGGCTAGACTGCGCCGGGGCCGGGGAGGACGATCGCCCCAAGAGGTTCGCTTGCCGCCATGCATGGCCCACCGCGTAACCCAACGATCGGGCTAGGATCGACTGCTGGTCATACTTCAGGGCCGCGATCGCCCGCTTGAGAATGGGGGTTTTGGTTGTGCGATAGTAGCCCCAGGCAAAGAGGGGCAGCTTACCCCGCCAAGTTTGGTGCGGTTGGGAGATGGCACAGCGTTGTAACTGCCGATCGCAGCGGCTGCACAGATCCCCCGCCGCCCCATCGCCACAGAGGAGACAGGCCCGCTGCAAAACCAAGGCTTGGAAATCCCAGATTAGCTCCTGCCTTAAGCCTACGGGGGCGATGATCGATCGCCAAACAGCCTGAACCATAGCCTAACCCTCCCTCGACTAACCCTGAACTAACCCTATGTTCGGCAGATGCTCCGTTGCCCCTCACCCCAACCCCTCTCCCCAAGGGAGAGGGGCTACAATCCTGATTCTGTCGTTTCTCCCCCTCGCCCGTGCTGGGAGAGGGGGCTGGGGGGTGAGGGGCCATCGAACTTCACGTTAACCCTGAATAACGCGCTGGACAACGAAAAAACCACCCTCGATCGAAGGTGGTTCGCTGGGATCAAGCAGCATCCTGCCATCAACAACGCAGGGCTACCCATCCAGAAGCAGTCCCTAGAGACCGCGCTTAATCGCCAATTCTGCTAGCTTAAACTCACGATCGAGGCGTTCCTTGAGCTTCGGCGCTAGGGGAAGGTCGGGATAAGCATTGTAGTGACCTGCCAGGGCATTGAGGGCCGTTTGCATGGTCGTAAAGGAAGTCGAAGTGGAGACAGAGCCATCCCGCCGGTAACGAGCGACATAATCATTCAACAAAAGCTGAGCTTGCGCTTGGGCCTCGGCCTTTTCGCGGGTGCCATCGGGCAGACTAATGGTAGCCTTCATTTTCTGAATGACCGTCACCGTGTCCTGGGGATAATCACCCGACAGGCGATCGCCAAACAACGTGACATCCGAAGTAGCGCTACAGCCCGTCAAGCCCACAACGGCAACCAAAATAAAGGCAAAAAGGCGAGCAAAGGAACGTCTCATAGGGGATATACCAACATCAACGAGGAGTGGAGAGGGGGAAGGCTTACTAACGTCAGAATATGAAACAGGTATGAAGGCATTGCTAGATTCGGGGATCAATTATCAGGAGGGGTCGTACCCCCTTGCCGACCCGCGACCGGCCAAAACCAGGGCTATCACGGGGGGATTGCCCCGACCCGAATCATTCCGTTAATCAGCAAGGCCGATATGAAGGATTTTCATAATAGCCCTCCCATCCTACCGTGATTCTCCGCCGATCGAGCAAGGCGGGCTAGGGGCAAATTCAGTATCCCACGCTACCACCGGCCCCCAGAACAGACCATCGTCCTGTGTGGCCCCTTAGCCAAAGCGCCCGCTGACATATTCCTGGGTCTTTTGCTTTTGGGGACTTTGGAAAATCGCAGCCGTATGGTTATATTCCTCCAACTTACCCACTTTACCGCCATCTTGTGTTGCTTCTGCGTTGAAGAAGGCCGTATAGTCCGAAGTCCGGGACGCTTGCTGCATGTTGTGGGTCACGATCACGATCGTGTACTGCTCCTTCAGCTTTTGCATCAACTCCTCAATGCGCAGGGTTGAAATGGGGTCCAAAGCCGAGCAGGGTTCATCCATGAGGATCACTTCCGGCTCAATGGCGATCGCCCGCGCAATACACAGGCGCTGCTGCTGCCCCCCCGACAACGACAGGCCACTGGTGCGCAGCTTATCCTTGACCTCATTCCACAGCCCCGCATCCCGCAGCGATCGTTCCACCAACTCATCCATATTGCCCTGGTAGCCATTGATACGGGCACCAAAGGCCATATTTTCGTAAATTGATTTCGGGAAGGGATTGGGTTTTTGGAAGACCATGCCAATGCGGCGGCGCAGTTCCACGGGATCCACCTGCTTCGCATAGATATCTTGGCCATGGAAGGTAATGCGACCCACCATCTTCGCACCCTGGATCAGGTCATTCATGCGGTTAAAACACCGCAGCACCGTGCTTTTGCCACAACCGGAGGGACCAATAAAAGCCACAATCTTATTGCGGGGGATGTCTAGGTTCACCTGCTCCACAGCGAGGGACTTGCCGTAGTACACGGAAAGCTGTTCTGCCTTCAGGGCCAGGTTGGCTGTGTCGGCCCCAGCCATGGGCATATAATCATCAATCATGGCGAGTAAAAAGTAGAGTGCCAGGGCGTTCTAAGGTCTTCCAGGGACAACCCAGCAGATAACCGGGCTGAGCTGGGGAACTAGCGGGTTTTTTGCAGCTTATTGCGCAAAATAATAGCGACCGAGTTCATCGCCAACAGCACCACCAACAGGACAATAATGCCTGCGGCGGCATTGGTACGAAACTCGGCTTGGGGACGGGCCACCCAGTTGTAAATCTGGATGGGCAAGACGGTATAGGGATCTTGGATGCCCTCGGTCCAGAGAATCTGGAGCGCCTTGACGGGGTTTTGGAGCCACTCCGTGACCGGGAAGGTGGGCGTTGAGGCGACAAAGGCCAAGGCACCGGCGGCAATCAGGGGGGCCGTTTCACCGATCGCCCGCGACAGGGCCAAAATGGTTCCCGTCAAGATTCCGGGCATCGCCATGGGTAGCACCTGCTCCCGCACAACCTGCCAGCGCGTGGACCCCAGCGCAAACCCCGCCCAGCGGATACTGTCGGGCACAGCTCTCAGGGCTTCGCGGGTGGCCACAATAATCACAGGCAAAATCAGCAGGATTAAGGTTAAAGCCCCTGACAGCACACTGCGGCCCCCGGTAATTGGCTCCAATAACTGCACAAACACCGCTAAACCGAGCAGGCCATAGATGATCGAAGGCACCCCGGCGAGATTGTTGATGTTAATTTCAATAATGCGGGTAAACCAGTTATCTGTTGCAAATTCCTCTAAAAAAATCCCGGCTCCTAGCCCTAGGGGAAAGGAAATCAAGGCCACAATGGTCATGACCCAGAGGGTGCCAATTAAGGCAACATTGAGGCCAGCCTGTTCTGGTTTGCGGGAGGGCAGACTGGTCAGAAACTGCCAGTCCAAGCGGGGAAGCCCATCCATGAGCGTATCGGCTATGAGGACCATCAGGACAAAAATGGCGATCGCCACCGCAGTCCAGGTTAGGACTTGGAAAAGGTTATCGGCAAAATAACGCCGCTTCAGATCGTTTTTAAATGAGCCAGTCGTAGCGGGCTGGGCCTCTGAAAAGGGGGGGGGAGTTTGGGGGGATAGGGGGCTATTCATTCGTATTTCTCCCGGAAACGACGCACAAACCAGAAGCTAAAAATATTGAGAACCAGGGTAATGATGAACAGGGTCATCCCCACCGCAAACAGGGTTTTGAAGCCGATCGAAGCCACCTCCACATCCCCCTTGCTGACCTCCACAATAAAGGCCGTCATGGTCATCACAGGCACAAAGGGATTCAGACCCAAGTTGGCGGTTTGGCCCGCAGCCAGGGTCACAATCATGGTTTCGCCGATCGCCCGCGAGGTAGCCAAAATCAACGACGAAACAATGCCCGACAGCGCCGCAGGCAGCACCACCGAAATAATCGTTTCCCGCTTCGTTGCCCCCAGGGCATAGGAACCGTCTCGCAAACTTTGGGGCACCGCATAAATGGCATCCTCACTGAGGGAAGCCACCAGCGGCGTAATGGCAATGCCCAGCACTAAACCCGCGCTCAGGGAGTTAAAGCCCTGAAGCGGAGGAATAAAGTTCTGGAGCAGGGGGGTAAGAAACAACAGCGCAAAGTAGCCAAAGACAACCGTGGGAATCCCGGCCAAAATCTCTAGGAGGGGCTTGAGAATACCGCGTAACCGAGGACTTGCATACTCACTCAGGCAGATTGCAGCTAGCATTCCCAAGGGAACGGCCACGAGCATACTGATGGCGGAGGTGCGGAAGGTGGCGCTAATTAACACCATAATCCCAAACTGGGCACTCCCAAACAGCGGAGTCCATCGGGTTTGGGTCAAAAAGTCCCAGAGGGGAACTTCCTTAAAAAACTCCACAGTTTCATACATCAGGGCTGCCACAATGCCAATGGTGGTGGCCACTGAGATCAGGGCAAAGGATGCAAAAACAGTCTGAACCGTCTTTTCGACCCGTTTATGGAGGGTTCGATTCGGCTGCCACAGGAGACCCAGATCCGTGGGTCTAGGGTTAGGTGACTGCGGGGTTATCTCTCCAGTCATGGCGATCGTAATAAACAAAGGGGTAGCTGGACAGGAGGATCTTGATGAGGCAGGGGGAGGCAGTGCAGCCAGCCACCACGATGCCCATCCCGATCGGAGAACGTGAGGGAATAGGGATGAATTTAAAGGCTTAGGGATGAATTTAAGGGATTAGGATAAATCCAAGGGGGTCTCTCCTAACCTCCTCTGTCCAGGGGGAAAAGAAAGACATGCGGCCTTTGCTCAAAGGGACGGGGGGAGATCAACCCGCAAGCCCAGCTCCTCAACCGGAGTTTTCCAACATCTTGACGAAACAAAATGGGACGGGATAAGCCGCAAATCTGAGCGGAATAGAAAGGGCGGAGGTTTTGCCCCCGCCCATCACCACAAACACTACCCTGGCTGCCATACACCAGCTTGGAGGCACTGGCTCTTCTACACTGGCTGCCATCATCTAGGTCTAGTGGGCGTAAACCCCGATTCAAGCCTGGGCTAGAAAGGTTTACGCCGCGTTTGGGTCATCGAACGAAACGCTGGGTTCCCAGATTGGGGGCACTGCCAAGCTGATTCCAGCCTATCCCGTCTGAGAGCTTCTTACAGCTTCTCATCTAAGCGGACACCCAGGGACTGACCATCCTCAAAAACGCTACCCAAGGTCATGCTATTGGTCCGCTCCCGCACTTTTTCCATTGTGGCATCGGGCAGGGCAATGTAGCCCACTTCAGACACCAAATTGTTGTTCTCGGCAGCGAGTTGGAAGTCCACAAAAGCCTTCACCGCAGGGTTCTCTTCGTAGGAACTCTTCTTGACATAGAAGAAAATTGGACGGGAAAGGGGATTGTATTCCCCGGAAGCGATGGTTTCCGTGGTGGGTTCCACACATTCGCCCGCAGCATTCTTGATCTGGAGAACCTTCAGGGTATCCATGTTTTCTTCATAGTAGGCAAAGCCAAAGAAGCCCATGCCACCGGGATCGCTAGCAACCCCTTGTACCAAAACGTTGTCATCTTCGCTGGCAGTGTAGTCGCCTCGGGTGCCTTCTTCCCCAAGAATGTCATCTACGGTTGCTTCTACGAAGTAGTCATAGGTCCCCGAAGCAGTTCCCGGTCCGTAGAGGACGAGGGGAGTATCGGGGAAACCGTCGTTGACTTGCTTCCACTGGGTGACTTTGCCTTCCGCTTCCGGTGCCCAGGTCTTGGCCAACTCTTCAGGAGTCATGCACATCGCCCAGTCATTACCGGGGTTGACGACGACTGAGAGGCCGTCATAGGCGATCGGCACTTCGATAAACTCAACACCTGCGGCAGCACAGGCTTCTACTTCGGAATCCTTGATAGGACGGGAGGCGTTGGAAATATCAGTTTCGCCTGCACAGAAGCGCTTAAACCCGCCCCCTGTACCGGAAACACCGACAGCCACGGTGGCATCGGGGTTGGCGAGCATGAATTCCTCAGCCATGGCCTCAGAGATTGGGAACACAGTACTGGATCCATCAATCTCGACATTACCACTCACGGCTTCGCCTGCGGCGGCAGGAGCAGAGGCTGTGTCGCCCCCCTCGCCAGACTCAGTAGACGTGGTGGTATCAGAGCCACCGCCCGCACAGGCGACAGCACCGAAGGACAGCGCTGCCATTAGGCTTAGGAACCTTACACGCTGGGCAGAAATTCGAGAGACCATAAAATTCAGTGCTCAGGACTCACTACGATCAAACGTAATGGACAATACCGCAGGAAAGTAAAGCTTAGGTTAAGGCGACTTTTGTCGTTCTGCTGTCTTGCTGTGACTTTCTAGACGATCGCAGTCCAGTTCCGCCCCCAAATCTTCCTCAATCCAGAGCGCAAGCCGCCGCACTGGCCATCCCCGCCCCGCTCACAGCATTGGTGCCACAACCCAGGGGGAAACCCCTTGGATTTGAGTCTAAATTCAGACCACAAAATTTAGGATTGGATGCTAAAAACTCAGGTTTAGGCACCAAAATAGGGAACGTGACGGGTTACTTGCTTGGACCCGTTACAGGCTTGTACCAAAGGAAGATGCACCCCTGTAAGCTCCCCTCCTGTGCGACGGTTTCTTCGCGCGACAGAATCCCCAACCCTACAGAAGCTATGCCAGCGTTGTCCTTCTTTTCCGCTTTTTTACCCCCCAAAACCCGTAAACAAAAAGTTCTACTGGCCTTTTTGGGCCTATTGTTAGCGTTTGCGATCGCCCTCTGGCAGTTTGCGCCCCAAGACTTGCCTATCTTTCAACTCTCCTGGCAAGGCTGGCTGACCCTCGTCATTACCCTAATTGCCTTTCTGATTAATGCCTTTTCGTCCCTGTCGGCAGAAGTGACGTTCCTTGGAGCCTTAGCCGTTCTCTTCCTCAGCGGAATTTTGGATGAGAAGCAGACTTTAGCGGGGTTTGGCAATTCCGGCATGGTGACGGTGGCTGTGCTTTATCTGGTTGTGACCGGGTTGCAGCAGACGGGAGGGCTAGGCTGGATTTCCCAGGAAGTTTTAGGGCTACCAAAGGGGCTGAATACGGCTATGATCCGGCTTCTGCTGCCGGTGATTGGCCTTAGCGCCTTTTTGAACAATACCCCGGTTGTAGCGATGTTTATCCCGGTGGTTAATGACTGGTGCCGCAAACTGCAAATTAGCCCATCCAAGCTCATGATTCCGTTGAGTTATGGAGCAATCTTTGGGGGAATTTGTACCCTGATCGGCACCAGTACAAACCTGGTGGTCAATGGTTTGTTAATTGCCCAAACCGACTACCCCAGCCTTTCTCTGTTTTCGATGACGGCCATTAGTTTGCCCTGCGTGATTTTGGGTATGAGCTTTTTGTTGGTTGCCCATCCTTGGTTACTGCCAGAGCGCAAACCGGCTTTGGGCGATCGGGATGACACCCGCCAATACACCGTCGAAATGGTGGTGGAACCCAAAAGTCCCCTCAGTGGCAAAACCATTGCCCAGGCTGGCTTGCGTCATCTACCGGGGTTATTTTTGGTGGAAATTGTGCGGGAGGGGGAGGTGATCCCCGCTGTACGGCCCCAGGAAAAGCTGCGGGATGATGACCAACTGGTGTTTGTGGGGGCGGTGGATTCGATCGTAGACCTCCAAAAGCTCCGGGGCTTGCAACCCGCCACGGACCAAGTTTTTAAGCTCAACGCCCCCCGCACCGAGCGGCAACTCATTGAGGCCGTCGTCTCCAACACCTGCCCCCTGGTGGGTCAAACGATTCGGGAAGGGCAATTTCGCAAGCGCTACAACGCAGTGGTTCTAGCGGTGGCCCGCAATGGCGAGCGACTGGAAGGAAAACTGGGGGATGTGCGGCTCCAGCCTGGAGATACATTGCTATTGGAGTCTCCCCTGGCGTTTTTGGAACAGCATCGTGGCTCCCGTGACTTTTACCTGTTCACCAGCATTCCCGACTCAGAACCCCTCCGCCACGAAAAAGCGCCGATCGCCCTGGTGATTCTTGCGGCGATGGTTTTGGCGGCGGCTGTGGGTTGGCTGACCATGTTGCAGGCGGCGATCGTGGCGGCGATCGCCATGCTGATCACGGGCTGCTGCTCCAGCGATCGCGCCTTCCAAAGCATTGAATGGTCCGTTCTGCTGGTCATTGCCGCCGCCCTCGGCCTCAGCGAAGCCCTCGACACCACGGGCGCAGCCAAAGCCATTGCGGCCTCTGTTCTCACCTTGACCGGCCAAGATCCCTGGATCGCCCTGGTGGTGATCTATGGCCTTACCACCATCATGACCGAGGTCATCACCAACAACGCCGCTGCCGCCTTGATCTTCCCCATTGCGCTCTCCATTTCCCAGGAACTGGACGTGAGCTTTATGCCCTTTGTGATAGCGATTATGATCGGCGCATCCGCTAGCTTTGCCACCCCGATCGGCTACCAAACCAACCTCATGGTCTACGGTCCGGGCGGCTACCGCTTCATCGACTTCGCCCGCATTGGGATCCCCCTCAACCTGCTCTTCTGGGTCGTCACCGTCACCATTACCCCCTGGATCTACCCCTTTTAAGCAACTTAAGCAACCGATTCACCCCCTTAAACAACCTCAGCCCCAGCGGCAACCTCAGCCCGGTGCAGAATGGCGGTGCCGTGGCGGTAGCCAGGTCGCTGTACTGTAACCGGATCCCCTGGGGCTGGCGTTGGGCCAAGGCAGGTGTGGCAGTGGGGATCGTAGGGGAGGGTTTCCCCGATCGACCCGATCGCCACCAGCCCCCACTCCCGCAATAACCCCTCCAACGGGGCCAACAGCGGCAACACCTTCACCGCCAATAAATCCGGCTTCGTCACCGTGGCCGCCTGCACAACCTTGGGCCAATTTTTCAGCCAAGGTTCCAGTTGCGCCAAGGCTTGGCGCTGAAACTCTAGGGTCAGTTCTTGGCTTTGGCGATCGATCTGTTGCTGGAGCCGATCGCACTCCGCCTGCCAATTCACCGAAGTCACCGTTTCTAGATTTGCCGCCCCTAGATTTGCGGCCTCTAGGTTTGCTGTCCCTAGATTTGCTGCTTCTGGATTTGCCTCTGGATTTGCTTCTAAAGTTGCAGCATCAAGCACAACCTCCTTGCCCCTGGAACCGTCCTCGATTCCCCCCGCCAAAAGCTGAGCCAGACCGATCCCTAAAGCCTGGGCAAGGCAGCGCAAGGGTTCCAGCCGCATTTGTAACAAATTTCCCCGCCGTAGCTGCTGCACCTGCCATAGCGACACCTGCCCCCGACGGGCCAACTCGCGCCAGCTTGCAATGCCCTGCTGCTGACAGCGCTGCTGAAGAAAGACCGTCCAGGGGTCGGCCTCGATCGGGGTCGGTTGGGGCGAGGAAGCGTCCATCGGTGATGCCATTCCGTAACGTCTCCGGGAGGGGCTAAAAAAACTGTGCTATCTTAGGGGACAATCCTGCCTGACCTAAAGCGCTGCCCGCACGTTGCAGCCTACAGCGCAGGGTTTAACCCTGAATCTTATTGTCCAATCGTATTGCTAGTTTGGGACAGGCAAAGCCTCGCTTACGGAAGCCCTAGGCGGAGCCGCAATGCCCCTAGCGATCGAACTTTGTATTACCTAGGAGGTGGTGCTTATGGTTGAGAGTAGTAAAACCATGGGTCTTGAGGTTGTTGTAGACCGGCTGTGTGCCGGGGCTGTGCTCTAGGAGTTCCTCCCGGCAGTCAGGTAACAATCTGAAGATCCAGCTAGACCGCTCCCCCTATGACTCATCCCTCAGTCGTGCTGTAACACCGCACCCTGTGATGTCGTCAACCTAGGGGGAGCGGATAGTTTTTAAAGGCAGCATTTACACGGGAGCATCCCTCTTCAGAAGAATCTCGGTAGGGGTCGTGCCCCCGTGCCGACCCTCTTCGCGCAAAACCGGGGCAACCACGGGGGGTTTGCCCCTACCGAATCGGTTAACCTGCCCAAGTGAGATGGTCTCCAATCTTCCCTCTTCCCAATTTTCCCTCTGTTCTATGTTGCTCACCCCCGCTGAAATTCAAGCCCAAGCCCAAGCCCTACCGTCCGGCTGGCAGGTAGAGGGCAAAACCTTGACCTGTCGCCGCACCTTTAAAGACTTCCTAGGGGCGATCGCCTTCGTCAACGCCCTCGTCGAACCCGCCGAAGCCGCTGGCCACCACCCCGATCTCACCATTTCCTACAACAAAGTTCACATTACCCTGACAACCCACGATGCCGGTGGCCTCACCCAAAAGGACTTTGATCTCGCCCAAACCCTAGGCCAACTCTGCGGTTGAGGCGAAGGGCAGCGATAATCGTGGCCTGAGTCCAGGTCTGTACCAAAATAAAAACTGCCACACGCAAAACCATCGCGGGTAGCCAAATCTCCGTAGCAACGCTATTCTTAGAGAGTGATATGGGCTACATTAATAAACCTAAATTGTGTAGCAAGCGCTACAGGTAGCCAATCGTACCAGCACACTGCAAAAGTGTGCCATCTCCAAATTGGTACATCTCCGACTCTGTTACAACTATGCAGGGAACAATGTGGTGATCCCCGCAGGTTGTCTAGAAATCCTTTGAAATTGGTGTGAGGAATACTTGTGATGACGAAACTCTTCTGGAAATCTTTGGTGGTAACCCCCCTGATCTTGGGTGCCGCCCTTGTTGCTGGTAACGCGAGTGCTCAAGAAGTCAGCACCGAAGATACCCTCAACCAAATCAACCAGTACAACGCTGACATCGAGAACCTAGGCCAGTTGCGCTCTGTGAACCAACTGAGCGATGTTCGCCCCACCGACTGGGCCTACCAAGCCGTTCGCTCCCTCGTTGAGCGCTACAACTGCGTTGCCGGTTATCCCGATGGCACCTTCCGGGGCAGCCGCGCCATGACCCGCTACGAAGCCGCTGCTCTCGTTAACGCCTGTATGGACACCGTTAACGACCTGATCGCTGCTGCTACTGCTGACCTGGTGACCAAGGAAGACCTGGCAGTCCTGCAACGCCTCCAAGAAGAATTCCAAGCTGAACTGGCTACCCTGCGCGGTCGTGTGGATTCCCTGGAAGCCCGCACCGCTGAACTGGAAGCTAACCAGTTCTCCACCACCACCAAGCTGCAAGGGGAAGCCCTCTTTGTCTTGGCTGATGCCTTTGATGATGATTCCTCTGCTGCTCCGGGTAACACCGTGTTCGGCGGTCGGGTTCGCCTCAACCTCAACACCAGCTTCACCGGCGAAGACTTGCTGCGCACCGGCCTAGAAGCTGAGAACATCAAAGATGTCACCTCCCTCAATGGAGGTTTAGGGGTTGGCGGCCTAGAGTATGCCAGCGACTCTGCGGTTGATGGGGGTACAGGAAGCGAAGTCTCTGTGGTTCTGGACTCTCTGTGGTACCAGTTCCCCGTGGGCGACAAAGCAACGGTTGTTGTTGGTCCTGTAGGTGTGGACAGCAGCCTCTTTGTGCCCACAACAGTCTGGGGCGGTGGCTTTAGCACCGATAACCTAGATACCACAGCTATTTTCGAGCAAGATGCTGATGAGGCAGGGATTGGGGGTAACTACCAATTCAACGACACCTTCAACTTGGCCATGGGCTACACCGCTAACATCCTGGCTGATGATCCCAGCCAAGGTGTTTTCAACGATGACTATGGTGCTTTTGCTCAGTTGACTGCCACTCGTGGTAAGTTCACCGGCGCTCTGAACTATGGTCGCCAGTATGTAGATGGCGGAGCTGATGGCTGGGACGGTAATCTCTGGGATGGCGTTGGAACTTCTACTGCTGCGGATCCCTTTTCGACTCTTGCGAGTGGTTCTGCCGCTTCAGCCGATACCGTCGGTTTGATCCTGTCCTACCAGTTCTCACCCAAGTTCATCATCCAGGGCTACGGTGCCCATAGCTGGATGAATAGCGAAACCAGCAGTGCTAGCGCCCGTTCTCTGGCCGCTGGTCTGGGCTTCCTCTTCCCCGACGCTTTCATGGAAGGCAATGAAGCGGGTGTTGCCGTGGGCCTACCTCCCTATGTTTACGATAGCAAGAACGGCGGATCCAAGGATACCGAGACCCCCTTCTTGGTTGACATGTACTATAGCTGGAAGGTGAGTGACAACATCTCCATTACTCCGGCTGTGGTTCTGATCTTCAATGGTGACGGTGGTACCGCTGATTCCGGTGACTTTGAAGCCGTGACCGCGATTAAGACTCGCTTCACCTTCTAGAGTTGATTGAGTTTGAGGTCTAGCCTAATTGGGGTAGACCGGTAGAAGCCTCACCTTCGCGTGGGGCTTCTGCGTATCCAGCCCCGTCCGAATGGGCCGATCGGGACTCTCTTACGGCTCTCTCACACCACTTGCTCACAGTTTTGAGTTTCAATCCTTGCATTGAGTTGGTTCGGGTTTGGGATATCAGACCTAGGGAACTGCTGGGTTCATCCCACTGCACCCTAGCCAAATCGATCGACTAGCGTTATGTTAAGAGTGTCTCTGGGGTTGTGGACCCCGTGGGCTACCCTTCAGCTTGGCTGTAAGGTGACTCCATGAGATTGACCCGACTAAACTAGTCCTGGTGTGAGGATTACGTAATGACTAAACTGTTCTGGAAATCCCTGGTTGTAACGCCAGTGATCTTGGGTGCCGCTCTGGTGGCAGGCAATGCCTCGGCCCAAGAATTGAGCGATGCCGAAACCCTGAATCAGCTTAACGAATATACCTCCGTCGGAGGTGACATGGGCCAGTTGCGCTCTGTGAACCAACTGAGCGATGTTCGCCCCACCGACTGGGCCTACCAAGCCGTTCGCTCCCTCGTTGAGCGCTACAACTGCGTTGCCGGTTATCCCGATGGCACCTTCCGGGGCAGCCGCGCCATGACCCGCTACGAAGCCGCTGCTCTCGTTAACGCCTGTATGGACACCGTTAACGACCTGATCGCTGCTGCTACTGCTGACCTGGTGACCAAGGAAGACCTGGCAGTCCTGCAACGCCTCCAAGAAGAATTCCAAGCTGAACTGGCTACCCTGCGCGGTCGTGTGGATTCCCTGGAAGCCCGCACCGCTGAACTGGAAGCCAACCAGTTCTCCACCACCACCAAGCTAAATGGTGCTGCCATCTTCTCCCTCAACGATGCCTTCGGTGATGCTGCTGACGGTAACACCGTGTTTGGGGGTCGGGTTCGTCTGAACCTAGAGACCAGCTTCACTGGAGAAGACCGGTTGCTGACCCGCCTTGAGGCTGAAAATATTAAGAACTCCAGCTACTTCAACACCGGTAAGCTTGAGTACGGTGGTAGTACTGGTAGCGTTGATGGTGGCGCTGGGAGTGAAGTGTCCGTGGTTTTGGATGCTTTCTTCTACCAGTTCCCCGTGGGTGAGAAGGCTGAAATCACCGTCGGGCCGATCGGTGTGGGTGCCAACAACTTTGTTCCCACCACAGTCTGGGGCGGTGGCT
>JBMTWK010000015.1:0-15700 GCA_049452395.1 Prochlorothrix sp.
CCAGATTCCCAGCCCGATCGGGCTGTTGCTGAAGCTGAGCCACCGGTACAGTGCTACCGACGATCGCCCTCGGTTTTGGCGTTTTCTGCCCTGGAGGTCTATGTTCAGGTGGGGGATCGATCGGCATACCTCATGAGCCGAGTTGCTACGCTCCGTAAGATTCGCCAAAAACTGGGGTTATGATGCCGGATTGGATACTACTGCTGGGTTCGGGTTTGCTGGCAGGAGTCCTGGCGGGTTTTTTGGGGATTGGCGGCGGGACGGTGCTGGTGCCGATTTTGGTTGCTTTAGGCCATGATCCGATCGAGGCTGTGGCGACCAGTGGCCTTTCGATCGTGATTACCTCCCTGTCGGGTAGTGTTCAAAATTGGCGCATGGGGCTGCTCAAGGTCGATCGGGTGGTAATGCTGGGGCTTCCGGCTTTGGTTACGGCCCAGGGTGGCGTGATTGTGGCGAATTTGCTGCCCGATCGGCAGTTGCTTTTGGCCTTTGGGGGGCTACTGCTGCTGAATTTTTACCTGGTGGAGTTCCGCAAGCGCGTTGTCTCTCACGCCAAAAGTCGGGAGCAGCCTTCTGATAATCCAGACAATCCCGATCGCCCCGATAATCCCGATACCTCGGAGCATTCCCAATCCCCTTCAGCCCAACCAGCGCTAAATGCTCTAGATTCCTCGCTATCCCAGAATTCCTCAGCAGAAACACGATCTTTACCCTGGAATCCGACCCTAGCCCGTCTCTTTACCGGGGGGACGGCTGGTTTTCTGGCGGGAGTGTTTGGGATTGGGGGGGGAGTGATTATGGTGCCGTTGCAGATTGTGCTGCTGGGGGAGGGGATTAAGGCGGCTATTCAGACGAGCTTGGGGGTGATTGTGATGACGGCGATCGCGGCAACGGCGGGCCATGGGGGGCTGTGGCCTTGGCTGGGGAATCAGTTGGGCTTGGCGGCACTGCTGGGCCGGGAGGCGTGGACGGTGACCAGTCATGTTTTATGGGGTCCGGGGTTGTGTTTAGGGCTGGGAGGGCTGGTTGGGGCGCAAATTAGCACGCGATTCTTGCCCAAGCTGGAGGATAAAACCGTTAGCTTCTGTTTTCGGGCACTGTTGGGCTGTTTATCGGTTTATGTTTTTAGCCAAGCCCTCAGGCTCTAAGTTTCTAGCCAAGCCTTCAGGCTCTAAACCACAGCAGCCGATCGGCCTCAAACCCCACAAACCAAGGCTGGGGACTGGAGCGCACCCGTTGCCATTCGGCATAGGAAAGGGTCAGTTCTAGGGGTTTACAGTGGGTAAAAGCGGCTAGCTCACCCTTAGGTAGGCTTTTAGGCCAAAGGCGGACCCAAAGGGTCATATTTGCGGGATTGGCTTGGGTGTGGTGGAGCCAGCAGGGGAGAAAGTGGCCCCGATCGGGGGGCTGGGGTGAAAGGTGCAGCCGATGGCTATAGAGACCCACATGGCTGGGCTGGTTCTGGCTTAATTGGTCCTGGGGGGATTGGTCTTGAATATTCGGCAAAAAACAGCCCCAATCTAGGGCTTGGATCAGTCCTTCTTCGCTAAGCTGCACCCTAGACAGATTTTGGCAGCCTAGGAGCCGCGCTACGGCTAAGGTGGGCGGTCGATCGAACACTGCCGCAGTTTTCCCCTGGGCCAGTACTTGCCCTTCCGCCATGACCACCACTTGCTCACAGTAGCGGTACACCTCCTCCCGGCAGTGGGTCACCCACAAGACAACCCCTGGATAGTCCCGAAATAGCTCTTGCAATAAATCCCCAATTTCTGCCCGTAAATGATAGTCTAAGGCTGAAAATGGCTCATCAAGAAGCAATATCTCTGGATTAGGGGCTAGGGCACGGGCTAGGGCAACACGCTGCTGTTGACCGCCGGAGAGTTGCGAGGGGTAGCGATCGGCGAGATCGGCTAAGTGCAAGCGGTGTAAATAGTGCTGAACTTGCCGCTGGCGATCGGCGGCGGTCCACTCCTGAAGACCAAAGGCGACATTCTCCCAGACCCGTAAATGGGGAAAGAGGGCGTAATTTTGGGGAACCAAGCCGATGCGTCGCTGTTGGCTGGGTAAATTGAGGGTTGGGCTGGGCTGCTGGCGATTTTGGGCGCGATCGGTAGCTGGATGATCTTGGGTTTGGAAGAGCAGTCGATCGCCGACTTGAATGCGACCCGACTGGGGCGTTTCTAACCCTGCTAAACAGCGTAAGGTCATGGTTTTGCCCGATCCAGAGGGGCCGAGGATGCCGATCGGCTGAGGGGGGCTGTTAAAGCTGATGTTTAGGTTAAAACTGCGAAGGGGGTGGTTCAGGCTGACTTGGAGGGTGGGGGCTGGGTCGATCGGCAGTGAGCTAGGGGGGTTGCTGTGGGGGTGAGGCTTAAGGGGAATCAGGAGCGGTTTTTTCGGTAAGAAATCAAAGTAACGTGGCTTAGTTCTGATTAATTGGCGATAACTCTGCGTCAAAATGCTATTTAAGCGCTGTAAGGGCAGTAAAGTAATGGGTTTGGGCAATGGCTTCCAGGACAGCGTGCCCATCGTATTCAGGAGTGCCACACTGACCAAGCCCGCTGCAACCATCACCCCTGTCCAGAGCCACGCCACTTCGATTTTACCCTCGGCCACGGCTAAATAGAGGGCGATCGGTAGGGTTTGGGTTCGCCCTGGAATACTGCCTGCGACCATAAAGGTTGCACCAAATTCCCCTAAAGCACGGGCAAAGGCGAGAATAGTTCCGGCCAGGATGCCCGATCGGCCCAGGGGTAAAAGCATTTGCCAGATTATTCGTGTTTCTGAGGCTCCAAGGGTGCGGGCAACGGCCAGTAGGTCTGGATCAACCTGTTCTAAAGCGCCTAAGGTGGCTCGGTAAACCAGGGGAAAGGCCACGATCGTGGCAGCAATGACCGTTGCAGGCCAGGAAAAAATCAAATTTATGCCCCAAGTACCTAAAATTTGCCCTAAGGGTCCATTTCGGCCCAAAAGCCACAGTAAGCCAAAGCCCACCACCGTTGGCGGTAGCACCAAGGGCAAGGTCAGTAGCCCATCCCACAGGCTCCGTCGCCAACCCCGTTGGGAGTAGACCCCCACCGCGAAACCGATGCCCAAAAGGAGGGCAAAAAGGGTCGCAAGGCTCGCAGTTTGGATGGACAGCCAGAGGGGCGAGAGCATGGCTAAACGCAGGGATGGATCAAGGCAGAGATGGAGGGTGGGGAGTCGGGGGAGGTGTTCGGGAAAGCTGAGAATTTGGCGGAGTCCTCCAAAGTGTAGAGGAAAACAGGGTAGGCTAAGGGGGCAAGATGTGGTTTTATTGGCAGCACCCTGAACTTCCATGGCGTTGATACAGCAAATGAGTGAGGCTTTAAGGCTTGAATCTCAGCTTAACTCTAAAAATCTGGGTATTTTATATGGTATTAGTGCTGGTCCTGGTGATCCAGAGCTAATTACGGTTAAGGGCTTGCGGATTCTCCAAGCCAGTCCCGTAGTGGCTTTCCCGGCTGGACGGGGCGATCGATCGGGCATTGCCCAAACCATTATTCAACCTTGGCTGCAACCGCACCAGCAGCAACTGCCCCTGTATTTCTCCTTCGCCCACGATCGCGCCACCCTCACCGCAGCCTGGGTTGAAGCTGCCCAGCAAACCTTGATCTATCTCCGTCAGGGGCAGGATGTGGCCTTTGTGTCGGAAGGGGATGTCAATTTCTACAGTACCTTTAGCTATTTAGCTCAGGAAGTCACAAAACTGGAGTCTGAGGTGCAATTTAGGGCAATTCCGGGAGTTTGTTCACCATTGGCGGCAGCAGCAGCCCAGGGGCAACCCCTGACCTTGTGGGAACAGCGGCTCACGGTTTTACCCACGGTGCATCGGTTGGATCAGTTGGCGGAGACCCTCGATCGATCGGAGGTGGTGGTCTTAATGAAGGTCAGTTCCGTCTATCGATCGGTGTGGGCTTTGCTGAAGCAGCGGGAACTCCTCGATCGTAGCTATATTATTGAGCGCTGTAGCAGCGAAAATGAGAAAATTTATACTCAACTTAAGCAATTTCCAGACTTAGTGCTCTCTTACTTCTCAATTTGGATTATTCAGGTAAAGTAACGTGCCGATGACACCAGCCCCCCTCGCCCACCAAGTGATTCAAGACTTTTACCAGGCGATCAACGATCGTGATCTGGAAAAAGCATTTGCACAGGTAGACGATCGCTGTCTCTACCAGGATCTTAATTTTAGCCAGCCTTTTCAGGGAAAAGCAGCCGTTTGTGAGCTATTACGGGAGTCCTGTGATGGAATGCCCCCAGATTTGCGCTTTGTCATTGATGACATCACGATCGGTGATCCCAGTGCTGTCGGTATTCTTTGGCATGTGGAACTGGGGGGCGTGCCGATTCCCAATGGTCGCGGTGTGAGTTTTTGCCGGATTGATGAAAATAGCCAAAAACTGATTTTTGCCCGCGATTTAGTTGAAGCGCCCACAAAACCCGGAAAAGCTGCTTTTTTCCTGCTAAGGCTCCTGATGCCCCTGCTGCGAACGGTTCCTCCCCGTTTCCAAAGCCAAATCCCCGGCAGTCAACCGGCCCTCGCCCAAGTCCAAACCGCTGCGACTGGCCTGTCTGGCCCCGACTCTCCTCAACCGTCCAAAACTCCCTTTTTCCCGCCCCAATCGCTTAAATCCTGGCTCCTGTGGCTAGCTGCTGCGGTTTATATTTACGTCCTCCTGCTCTCACCTCCAGGCCAGTTAGTCCCTGGGGAGCCAGTCTGGGCCGTGCAACTGTTTACCTTACGTGAAGTGGTCAAGGAATCGGCTAACTTTTTCTTTATTCTGCCGTTGCTCAATGCCCTGGGCTGGCATGGTCTGGAAACGCCTTTGGTCCATCCCGTGACCCAGGCTCTCTTTAACCTTGTGGAAGTTTGGATTTTGCTGCTTTTACCGCTATTCTGGCTCGATCGCCGCAGCCAACGCCTTCCCCGCACCCTTTTGGTCACCCTTGCTCTGTTCCTCACCAATGCCCTGCTGCTCCCGGTGATGGCCCTACGATCGACCCAATCCCCCAACCCCCCGATCGATCCCCACACCAACCCGTGGATCTCCCGCATTTTTGGCGCGATCGGCCTCTGCGTTGGTCTAGCAGCAGTTGGCTGGTTTTTCTGGGCCTATCCGGAGTTGGGTGACCTGCCCGAACGTTTTCGCTATGGTGCTTTTCAGTTCAGCCACGATCGGCTTTTTCTGGCTTTCTCGATCGATGCCCTGCTGTTAGCTGTCCTCCAAATCGCTTTACTGGGCGAAATTGCGGCCCATCACCCTAAAGCTTGGCTCCGCTTTATTCCCTTCGGCGGTCTGGTGCTGTGGTTGCTGCTGTAGTGGACACATTGGGTCTAGATAGGCGACGGTTTTGGATTATTAGGGCCGTAAATGGTCAAAGTCTGCCGAAAACCTGACCCTAGCCCTTGTGAGGACTGCTTTGGGAGTTCTAGACCCTGAAGGCAATGCCTAGCCTGCCTGAGAGCCTAAGGTTTCCAGGGTTTTCCAGAGATCTTCGATCGGGGCATTATGGTCAATAAAAGAGAAAATATGGCGAAACCGAATTTTTCCGGTTAAATCGACCACATATTGGGCGGGTAAGGGTGCCCCCAGGGCTTGACCGGCTCCGTAGTCCCGAAAGGTTTTGCAGCTAGGGTCATAGAGAAAGGGATAGGGTAGGGCCAGATCAGCAACGACTTGCTCACTTTGGACCCGATCGGTGCTGGAAATCATCAGTAACTCAGCGCCCCTGGCCTGAATTTCCACATATTGGGACTTTAGATCCTGAATATGGGGATAGCAGAAGGGGCAAAAGAGCTTTTCTGTAAAAATTCGTGTAAAGGCGAGGTAAACAGGCTTTTTGCCTTGGAAACTCGAAAGACGAACAGGATCACCCCCCACTTGGGGCAGTTCAAAATCCGGAGCCAGTTGCCCTACGGCGGGTTTAGCCTGGGCTGGGAGTGGAATTAAGTTTTTAACGTAGCGATTGTTCAAAAAGTCAGTACTTTGGGTCATGGTTTGCCAAATTGAGGTTTTTTGGTGACTTAGGGGGTTAGTTTTAGCGATTTTTTAATTGTATCTAAGTTTGTTTTGGCGGGGAGGGGGGCCGCAGTGGTAAGGCTGCGATAGTCTAGCTCATAGCGGGTGTTCTCTAGGGTAACCCAACTGTTGAGGTGTTCCCAAGTTTGGCTCTCTTTCTGGGTTTGATACTGGATGCCTTGGCCGGGATATTTGTCAAAATCGAAGCGAAGGGGTGGGTTTTCGGGTAAATCGATGCTGTAGAGGCTTTCGATCTGATCTTTCTGGCTGAGATAGAACTGTTCATCGGTGGGTTGGGTGCTCTGGGTGAGTGTGGTGATAGTGAGGGTGACTTGGGCGGGGGAGTCGTTGAAACTGCCAGACTCATCGGGGGCTGTTAAGGTAATGCGCTGACGGTGACCTTGGGGAGAGGTATATTCTTGAATTTGCCAAGTTTCCAGATAACGAAACTGAATATGCTCATTTTTGTACAGGCTATAGCCCGGTTGTCCAACTCCAAGCCAGTCTTTGATTTCATCACTAAACATTTCTCCAAAGAAAAACAAAATGGGCAAGATCACCACTGTACCCACTAAAAATGAAGTGCGCTGGTCGAGACTGGGCTTTTCTGGGGCGGGGTCCTGGGGCTGACTAGTCATGGCAAAAGCGGTAGAGAAAGAGGTATATTGCGGGCCATATTTTTAGGATAAACGCAAGTTTAAGAAATGGGGCTTATTTCACGGGGTAAGAGCTGATTTACGAAGTCGCTGAAACGCAGTCATAGCAGGGGTTTTGCAAAATAGTGTTTTTGAGTACCGAATCGCTACAACCCCTTCACTACAGTGCTTTCAGCTCTCTTAAGATTTACTTCATAAATCAGCTCTAAGACAAGACAGTCCAGTGGGTTTATCCCATAAAAGGCATCTATGGGACTTTTCTTAAGCTAGATATAGCCTCAAAAACGGGCTGGATCCACTGAAAGGAAGGGGAACAGCGAGACAAATGGTACAGAAGCGTGCAAATGCGAGATGCACAGCAATGGAGTGAATAGATTCTAGCCAAGGAGAAGGGCAAAGCTGGATCGATCGGCTATTCTAGAAATAATGGCTGACGCTGGAACAGCCAACCTGTGAAATCTACTATGTCGCCTAAGTTTACTGCCGTTGTGCTTGCGGTCCTGCTGGGGGGAGCCGCTGCTTATTTCTGGAAAGCTAAAACCCCTTCCCCTGTCTCCATTGGCCAACCCCGCTACACCTGCACCATGGATCCGGCGGGAAACTGGATTACCCGTGTGGACCTAGGGGCAGAGAGTAAAATTCTGTTTCAGTGGGTTTCAGAGTATTTCAGCGATTCTGGCTGGCCCCCAGAGGAACGCTGCCAAGAAGTCTCCCCCAAGTTTCAAACAGCTTCTAATAACGGAATGCTCAACTATTTAACCAATGCCGAAGCTGATAACGGCCTGCCGATTCTGTGCGCCAACAGTAGCCAGGAAACTGCTTGTGACTTCATGCTGTTCACCCTCAAGCCCTCGGATGATCCGGACACAGTGCGGCAGTTACTAATCGACTGGGGTGAAGGTGCAGCTACGGGTGCGATTCCCCAGAGCGGTAACTATAAGGTTTATATCCCTTTTGAGCAGGTGTTGCAGAATTCGCCCAGTTTTTAAGTCGCTGAGTTTATTGGCAGAACCGAGCCAATTTGACAGCCTTAACCTTAATTTCTTCCCCGGTCCACCCCATACCCTCAGTTAACCATGATTGCTCAGCTCGATCCTCCAAAAACTAACTCTACGCCTGCCTTGATGACCTTCGCAGAGTATCTGGAGTATGAAGACCCTACGGACGATCGCCCCTATGAACTTAACCACGGAGTCTTGACCCCTATGCCCCCAGAGAGCCGCTTGAATGCCCGCATTGCGATGCGTATTTTGCGATCGCTGATGGCTTTTTTCCCGGATGAGCGGCTGTGCTGCAAAGATACGGAGGTTGCGGTGACGGGGCATCGGGCGACGGTGCGGATTCCGGATGTGTTGGTGTTGTCGGCGGAGTTGGCGGCGATTTTGGAGCAGCGGGGCCGATCGACGGTGCTGTGGGAAATGCCGCCGCCAGTGCTGGCGATCGAAGTCGTTTCACCGGGTAAGGAGGCGGAGGATCGGGATTATCGCTACAAGCGATCGGAGTATGCGGCGCGGGGGATTGGGGAGTATTGGGTTGTGGACCCGATTCGGGAGCAGGTGACGGTGTTGGTGTTGGTGGATGGTTTTTATGAAGCTCAGGTGCGGCGCGGGACCGATCGGCTGGAATCGCCACTATTGCCCGATTTTCCCCTCACCGTCACCGAAATCCTAAGCTAAGCTTTTTGCTGCTTCGATCGGCATCAACCTTAGCCCCTCCCCCCACTAGTAAAGTCTATGCCACCCGTTTCTCATCCCTTCAAAAAAGGACTACTCATCGTGCTGATGAACTATAACGACCACGCACCCCCCCATGTCCATGTGAAGTATCAGGGCGATGTCCGTAGCTATCGCATTGAGATTCAAACGCGAACTTGGATGCGTAACTATTCAGGGGTCTACGAAGTTAGTAGGGTTTCAGCCCTCCGATCGGAGTCTGAAGCAGCTCAAACCGTACCAATCCGGGATTTTCAGAGCCTGAAACCCGCATTCCTCCGTGACCCCCTGAATGCTTACCTTGGATGCAACCTGGTCGAGAATTACCGCCTAAGCTGAAAAAAATGGTCGAGAGTTGGATTACTGCCCATGAGGAGGAACTCCTAGAACAGTGGGAGAATGCACGGCAAAATAAGAAAGTTTCGATCGTCGGATAAACCTATGCGTTGGCAACAGTGGCAAGCACTTGCGAATGATCCGAGTTACTGGCAAAACCATCATGAGCGGGGACTCCTGAAGGCTGAATATCTGGGGGAATATGTGTTGCGGCTCTGGTTTGAGGAAGAGTTGGATGTGTCTATCTATGACTTAGATTTTTACCCCTTGTTGATTGAGGAGGATCCCGGAGAGGTCTTGCGATCGCTACGGAATCAGGAATATTTCGCAACGGCACAGGGGCATTACAGTCTTAATTGGTTTAACCCTCAGGCCAATCCTGAGTTTGGTCTAGTGGGGGAGCCAACGATCGATCTGGCCCCGGAATGTGTGCGCTATTTCTGCCAAACCTACGGAATCCCCCGCAAAACACCGACCTATGCCACACAGTCACATTATTAGACTGCTCTTCTTCCCAGACCGAAAGAGGCTGACTTGTTTCGGGCCACATCCGGGTCAAGCACGGGGGGTTGGCCCCTATTAACCGGGTTTCCATGCTTTCCTCGCCCTCCCCCGAAATTTCCGCCGCAAACCCCCCAAGAGGGTCAGGAAACCTGACCCCCACCCCCCCAATCCCCCGCCGCAAAATCACCCCTAGGCCACAAAACCCCGGTTTCTGTCCCTTAACCCCCAAAATCCCGGCTTCTGCCCCACAAGAAACCGGGGTGATTCCGCATCCGGGTTAACCTAACCTGGTTCCCATGCTCTGCGTGGGAACTCTTGATTGGCGCTCCAGCGCCCTGTGCGAGTTTCTGTTGGATCATGACGCTGGAGCGTCAAAGCAGGCATTCCCACGCCGGAGCGTGGGAAGATCTCGGCTTCTGCCCCACAAGAAACCGGGGTGATTCCGCATAACCTGGTTCCCATGCTCTGCGTGGGAACTCTGATTGGCGCTCCAGCGCCCTGTGCGAGTTTCTGTTGGGTCATGACGCTGGAGCGTCAAAGCAGGCATTCCCACGCCGGAGCGTGGGAACGAGGAGAGATCGACCCAAGCGATCGTCAACCTTGCCTTTTCCCTGATTGCCAGTGCTACGGTTGCCGTTTTCGTTTCGGAGATTTTAAGGCGCTAATCTGGAACAGACCCCTCACCGAGACCTAACGGGAATGTCCCAACCAAAACCCATGGGTGTGATCTACGCCCTGTTGGCCTATGCTTCCTGGGGCTTGTTGCCCGTGTACTGGAAGCAACTGCAAGCGGTTAGCCCGATCGAAATCCTCTGCCACCGCATTATTTGGTCCCTGGTTTTTCTGGGGGCGATCGTCCTCTGGCAGCGACAGGGCAACTCCATCCGGGAACTGCTGGGCCAACCCAAACGGGTCGCGACCCTGCTGGGAACGGCGCTGATTCTGAGCGTGAACTGGGGCACCTTTATCTATGCCATCAACAGCAATCAGGTGGTGCAGTCGGGCCTGGGCTACTACATTAATCCCTTGGTCAATGTCTTGGTGGGCTGTGTTTTTTTGCGGGAACCCCTGACCCGCTGGCAGGGCGTGGCGGTGGGCTTGGCGACCTTGGGGGTGCTGAATTTTGTTGTGCAACTGGGAATTGTGCCTTGGTTGTCGTTAGCCTTGGCTTTTTCCTTTGCGAGCTATGCTTTAATCCGAAAATTAACCCCGGTGGCCCCAATTCAGGGCTTAGTTGTCGAGACGGCACTGATTACGCCCTTGGCCTTGGCGGTTTTGGCCTATCTGGCCCAGGATACGCCCCCCGGTTTTGGCCGATCGCCCCTGCTGACAGGGCTGCTGATGGGGGCGGGCATTATCACCGCCATGCCCCTGATTTGGTTTAACCATGCGGCCCAGCGCTTGCCCTTTTCGACTCTGGGGTTTTTGCAATACATTGGCCCGTCGTTGCAGTTGGGCTTGGGGGTGTTGGTCTATGGCGAACCCTTTACGGCGGCCCATGGGGTCACGTTTGGCCTGATTTGGACGGGCTTGGCCATCTATACCCGATCGCTCTGGCAGGGGCCACCAAAATTGTCGTAGGGGTCAGGTTTCCTGACCCTCTTCGGGGTTTTGCGGCGGAAAATGCGGGGGAGGGTGCGGAAACCATGGCCCTCCGGAGGGTTGGGCAGGGTAGGGGTCAAGTTTTCTGACCTCGCCTGGGATCCCAGGGGGTTCAGCCCCGGAAGATGTGATCAGTTCGTGACTTTTGTAGCAAACAGGGGTTCAGCGGATCAGTGATACTAAAGACAAATCCCTAGTCTGGGGTTTTTCTTTATAATGTTTTTCTCTTCACCCCCATAGGAACTGTGGAAACCATGACGACCCCCTGGCATCAACCCCTCTCTTCCGCCGATCGCTGCGCTGATCACCTCCCCACAACAGTTACGCCAATCCCCGGCCCCTCGGAGCCAGTCCCCGCAGGCTTTGGCGGGCAGCGCTGGCTGGTGGAAGAGCGGGATGCCTGTGGGGTGGGGTTTATTGCGGACCAAAAGGGCAACCCCAGCCATGACCTGATTGAAAAAGCCATGATCGGCCTGGGGTGCATGGAGCACCGGGGCGGCTGTAGCGCCGATCGCGACTCCGGCGATGGCTCCGGCATTCTCTGCGGCATTCCCTGGGATTTAATAATTGAGACCCTGCCCCTGGAGTCCGTCCCCGCAGCGGCCCGATCGGATCTGCACACGGCGATCGCTGCTGAACAGGTGGCCTTGGGGATGTTTTTCCTGCCCCAAGACCCAACCCAGCGCCAAATTTGCCTCGATATTACCGAAGCCGAAACCGCTAACTTGGGCCTCAAGTTTGTCAGTTGGCGCGAAGTCCCCGTTAACCCTGAGGTGCTGGGGGTGCAGGCGCGGGCCAACCAGCCCTATATGATGCAGGTGCTGGTGCAGAGCAACGGCCCCAGTGGCGATGAATTTGAGCAGGTGCTGTTCCGCCTGCGTCGCCGCATTGGTCACCAAATTTCCGTCACCTTTGCCGACAAGGGCTGGACGGTCCAGCGCGACAACTTTTATCCCTGTTCCTTCTCCTGCCGCACGGTGGTCTATAAGGGCATGGTGCGGGGTGAGGTTCTGGGTGAGTTTTATTTAGACCTGAAAAATCCCACCTTTACCAGCGTTTTTGCGGTCTACCACCGCCGCTTTAGCACCAACACCATGCCCAAGTGGCCCCTGGCCCAGCCCATGCGTCTGTTGGGCCATAACGGCGAAATTAACACCCTGCTGGGCAATATCAACTGGATGCGGGCGCGACAGTCGAGCTTGGCCCATCCGATTTGGGGCGAGGCGCTGTCTCAGGATTTGCTGCCGATCGTCAAGGCCGACAACAGCGACTCGGCAACCTTAGATAACGTGGCGGAACTGCTGGTGCGCTCCGGTCGGAGTCCCATGGAAACCCTGATGATCATGGTGCCGGAAGCCTTCCGCAATCAGCCGGATTTGGCCGATCATCCCGAAATTACCAACTTTTACGAATACTACAGCGGCATCCAGGAACCCTGGGATGGTCCGGCGTTACTGGCCTTTAGCGATGGCAAAGTGGTGGGGGCAACCCTCGATCGCAACGGCCTCCGGCCTGCCCGCTATGCCATTACCCAGGATGGCTATATTACCGTGGCTTCGGAAGCGGGCGTGGTGGATATTGCGCCGGAAACGGTGATCGAAAAGGGTCGCCTTGGCCCCGGTCAAATGATCGCCTTTGATCTGCGCAGCCATAAGGTGTTGCACAACTGGGATCTGAAGCAGGAAATCGCCCAGGCCCAGCCCTACGGCCCGTGGTTGGCGCAACACCAGAAGCCGATCGCCCCCAAGCCCTTCCCCACGGAGACCCACTTTGAAGCCAGCGAACTGCTGGTGCAGCAAACGGCCTTTGGCTATACCGCTGAAGATGTGGAAATGGTGATTGAGTCCATGGCTAGCCAGGGCAAGGAACCCACCTTCTGTATGGGGGATGACATTCCCTTGGCGGTGCTGTCCACCAAGCCCCACCTGCTCTACGACTACTTTAAGCAGCGCTTTGCCCAGGTCACCAACCCGGCGATCGATCCCCTGCGGGAAAACCTCGTCATGTCCCTGCGGGTGCGCCTCGGCCAGCAGCATAACCTGCTCCAAAGCAGCGAAATTGATGCCCGTAAGGCGGTGCTGGAGTCTCCGGTCCTGAATGAGGCGGAATTGGCCGATATTGAAGCGGCTGGCTTTGGGATCGCCAAGCTTTCGACCCTATATCCCGTCAGTGCTGGTCCTGAGGGCTTGCAAAAGGCGGTGGATGACCTCTGTGCCGCAGCGGCAGCGGCGATCGCCGAGGGGAAAGAAATTCTGGTCTTGAGCGATCGTAGCGACTCCGGTCTAGATGCCGAAACCACCTATATTCCGCCGATGATGGCCGTGGGTGCGGTTCACCACTATTTAATCCACACGGGGCTACGGCTCAAGGCTTCCCTCGTGGCGGAAACGGCCCAATGCTGGAGCACTCACCACTTTGCTTGTTTGCTGGGCTATGGGGCCAACGCTGTCCTGCCCTATCTGGCCCTGGAAACGGTGCGCCAGTGGTGGAATCAGCCCCGCATCCAAACCCTGATGGAGCGGGATAAGCTGCCCAAGGTGACCCTAGAGGAAGCCCAAGTCAATTTCCGCAAGGCTGTTGAAGCCGGTTTGTTTAAGATTCTCTCGAAAATGGGGATTTCCCTGCTGGCTAGCTACCAAGGGGCGCAAATCTTTGAAGCGATCGGCATTGGCAGCGATTTGCTGGAGCTAGCGTTCAAAGGCACGGCTTCCCGTTTGGGGGGTCTCCGCATTACCGACTTGGCCCAAGAAACCCTCCGCTTCCACACCAAAGCCTTCCCCGAACTGAGTGGCAAAAAGCTGGAAAACTATGGCTTTGTGCAGTACTGGCCCGGTGGCGAGTACCACATGAACAGCCCGGAAATGTCCAAGGCACTCCATAAGGCAATTAAGGACCGGGAAAATACCGATCTATATACCCTTTACAAGGATTTGCTTCAGCAGCGGCCCATTACCGCCCTGCGTGACCTGCTGACCTTCGAGAGCGATCGGCCCTCCATTCCCCTGGATGAGGTGGAGTCCGTGGAAGCCATCGTCAAGCGCTTCTGTACCGGGGGTATGTCCCTCGGTGCCCTGTCGCGGGAGGCCCACGAGACCCTGGCGATCGCCATGAACCGCCTTGGTGGCAAGTCCAACTCCGGCGAAGGAGGTGAAGATCCCACCCGTTATAATCCCCTAATTGACGTGGATAGCGACGGAAAATCGCCAACATTCCCCCATCTCCAGGGCTTGCGCAATGGCGATACCGCTAGCTCTGCCATTAAGCAGGTGGCTTCGGGACGCTTTGGGGTTACGCCGGAGTACTTGATGAGTGCGGAGCAGATCGAGATTAAGGTGGCCCAAGGGGCGAAGCCCGGTGAAGGGGGGCAGTTGCCCGGTAAAAAGGTCAGCGACTATATCGCCCTGTTGCGCAACTCCAAGCCGGGAGTGACCTTAATTTCGCCCCCGCCCCACCACGATATTTACTCGATCGAGGATTTGGCCCAGCTTATCTTTGATTTGCACCAAATCAACCCCGCTGCTAAGGTCTCTGTGAAGCTGGTGTCGGAAGTGGGTATTGGCACGATCGCCGCTGGTGTGGCCAAGGCCAATGCCGATATTATCCAAATTTCCGGCCATGATGGCGGGACGGGAGCCTCTCCCCTCAGTTCTATTAAGCACGCGGGCAGTCCCTGGGAATTGGGCCTGACGGAGGTGCATCGGGTGCTGATGGAAAATCAGTTGCGCGATCGGGTGCTGCTGCGGGTGGACGGTGGCCTTAAGACGGGCTGGGATGTGATCATGGGTGCCCTGATGGGGGCGGAGGAGTTCGGCTTCGGTTCGATCGCCATGATTGCGGAAGGCTGCATTATGGCCCGCATCTGCCACACCAATAACTGCCCTGTGGGTGTGGCGACTCAGCAGGAAAAACTGCGTCAACGCTTCCGGGGTCTGCCGGAGCAGGTGGTGAACTTCTTCTACTTCCTGGGCGAAGAGGTGCGCAGTATTCTGGCCAAGCTGGGTTACCGCAGCATTAACGAGATCATCGGTCGGGCAGATCTGCTGGCGGTGCGTCCTGAGGTACAACTGACCAAAACCCCCGGTCTTAACCTGGATTGCTTGACCCAGTTGCCCGATACTCGTGAAAATCGCGCTTGGCTGGACCATGGTCCGGTGCACACCAATGGTGCAGTGCTGGATGACGAGATTCTGGCCGATGGCGACCTGCAAGCGGCGATTCAGACCCATGGCACCTACCAGAAGCACTATGGGGTGGTTAGCACCGATCGGAGTGTGGGCACCCGTCTCGCGGGTTTGATTGCCAAAACCCACGGAAACCACGGTTTCAACGGCAAAATTACCCTCAATTTCCAAGGAAGCGCTGGCCAAAGCTTTGGTGCTTTCAATATCGATGGGGTAACGCTCCATCTGGAAGGGGAGGCCAATGACTATGTGGGTAAGGGCATGAATGGGGGCGAAATTGTGATTACGCCTCCGGCAGCTAGCACCTTTGACCCTGCCCATAACGTGATTTTGGGCAATACGTGCCTCTATGGCTCCACGGGCGGCTCTCTCTTCGCCAATGGTCAGGCGGGTGAGCGCTTTGGGGTGCGTAACTCCAAGGGGCAAGCTGTTGTGGAAGGAGTGGGTGACCACTGCTGCGAGTATATGACCGGGGGTGTGATTGTGGTCCTGGGTCGTGCGGGTCGCAATGTGGGGGCTGGTATGACGGGCGGTTTGGCCTATTTCCTGGATGAAACGGGGGATTTCCCGGTCCGGATCAATGGCGAGATCGTGACGGTGCAGCGGGTCCGCACTGCGGCGGGTGAGGCGCAACTGAAGGGGCTGATTCAGGCCCAGGCCGATCG
>JBMTWK010000016.1:0-15333 GCA_049452395.1 Prochlorothrix sp.
GTGACTCCCTCGGCGCTTTTGTCCTGCTCAAGCCCAAAAAGTCAAAACTCCAGATGGAATGCAAAGCTAGTAAAAAACAACACCCAGCTTAGTAAACAGTCAAGATACTATCCAATTCTCTCGGAAATTCTCAAAAAAGCAATTCTTCAGCAGGATTTAATTAAAACCGCCTGCCGACCCCAACAAGTCCACTCCCTGCTCTTTAGTCGGTATACCGCCGGGATGGACTACGGCAGTCATGTGGACAATGCTTTAATGGGGCAGTGGCGATCGGATATTTCCTTTACCCTTTTCCTCAGTGATCCCGCCAGTTATGGGGGAGGGGAGCTAGTTTTGGAGGGTTCCGATCGGGAAGATACCTATAAACTCGCGGAAAACACAGTTTTTCTCTACCCCTCTTCGTTTCTGCACCGCGTTAACCCCGTGACCTCAGGAGTACGCCTTGCGGCAGTGGGTTGGATCCAAAGTTGGGTTCGCGACCCGCAGCAGCGGGAGATTCTGTTTGATATTGATGTAGTGCGGCGATCGATCTTTGCCCAACAGGGAAAAACTACCGAATTTGACCTACTTTCTAAAAGTATCAGTAATCTGCTCCGCCTTTGGTCTGAATAACCCTAAACCTTAGAGGGTCGGCACAGAGGCACGACCCCTACCGGGACTCTTCCAGGGAGCATCCCACTTTAGCAATTTAAACGAACTGGTAGGGGCAAACCCCCCGTGGTTGCCCTGGGTTTGGACCGAAGAGGGTCGGCACGGGGGCACGACCCCTACCGGGACTCTTCCAAATTGGGACTATCCCAATCAAACTCCCGTAGGGGCGAATTTTTGCTGAAACTTCTGCTTAAACACAGTAAATTCCCAAAACCCACCCTCTTAATTGATGGTACTGGCCCTCACCCCCGGCCCCTCTCCCAGAACGGGCGAGGGGAGCAGGATTAAGCCTATGCCGTTACATAATCCTCCATCGGCGCACAGGAGCAGACCAAGTTCCGATCGCCATAGGCATTGTCTACCCGACCCACCGCAGGCCAGAACTTATTTTGACGCAACCAAGACAGGGGATAAGCAGCCTGTTCGCGGCTATAGGGCCGATCCCAGTCATTTTGGAGCAACACCTCTGCCGTGTGGGGGGCATTCTTCAGAACATTCTGGTGAGGATCAGCATGGCCCTGCTCGATCGCCTCAATTTCCCGCCGAATCGCGATCATCGCCTCACAAAAGCGGTCTAGCTCCTCCTTCGCCTCACTTTCCGTCGGTTCCACCATCATCGTCCCCGCCACAGGCCAAGACACCGTTGGTGCATGGAAACCGTAGTCCATTAGCCGCTTGGCGATATCTTCCACCGTAATCCCGGCTGTATTTTGTAACTGACGCAGATCCAAAATGCACTCGTGGGCAACCAAGCCACTGTTGCCCTTATAGAGCACCGGATAGAATGGCTCCAAGCGACGGGCCATATAGTTAGCATTCAAAATGGCCAGTTCCGTTGCCTGGGTTAGCCCTGCTGCCCCCATCATTTTGATGTACATCCAGGAAATTGGCAGAATACTAGCACTGCCCCAGGGAGCGGCGGAAACTGCACCAATATGGCCCGTTCCAGGGGTTGCATAGGGGGAAACCACGCTATGGGTGGGCAGGAAGGGAGCCAGATGAGGACCAACGCCGATCGGCCCCATGCCGGGACCACCGCCCCCGTGGGGAATACAGAACGTCTTGTGGAGATTCAGGTGGCAAACATCCGCCCCAAAATCACCGGGACGGCACAGACCAACCTGGGCATTCATATTGGCCCCATCCATATAGACCTGTCCACCATGGGCATGGATAATCTGGCAAATTTCCTGGATTGAAGCCTCAAAAACACCATGGGTCGAAGGATAGGTCACCATCAGAGCCGCTAGCTTTTGCTGGTGCTGCTCTGCTTTAGCCCGCAAATCGGCCACATCAATATTGCCTTGGTCATCGCAGCGCACAGGCACCACCGTCATGCCCGCCATAACAGCACTGGCTGGGTTGGTACCATGGGCCGACTGGGGAATCAGACAAAGGGTGCGGTGGGACTCGCCTCTGTGCTCATGGTAGCGGCGAATAACCAATAATCCCGCATATTCCCCTTGGGATCCGGCATTAGGTTGCAGAGAGACTGCCGCAAAGCCCGTAATCTCTTTGAGATCATCCTCTAGCTGCTGAAACAGAATTTGGTAGCCCTGGGTTTGGGACTTGGGCGCAAAGGGGTGAATATTTCCAAACTCCGGCCAAGTTACCGGAATCATCTCCGCCGTAGCGTTGAGCTTCATCGTGCAAGACCCCAGGGGAATCATCGACACATTGAGGGCGAGATCCTTAGCTTCTAGGCGATGCAAATAGCGCAGCATCTGCGTTTCTGAATGGTATTGGTGGAAAACGGGATGCTTCAGAAAACCACTAGTCCGGCGGAAGGTAGGAGCCACTTGTACATCAGCTTCCGGGAGGAAATCGGCGATCGTAAAGGCCAAATCCTGCCCCTGGGCAAAAATTCCCAGCAATTGCTCCAACTCCGCCAAGATTGTGGCCTCATCCAAGCTGATACCCAGGGTCTCACTATCAATCAGACGCAGGTTAATCCCCTGGCTTGCAGCCGCCTGCCAGATCTGAGTCGCCTGGTCAGTTGTAATCTTGAGCGTATCGAAGCAGTGGCGAGCATCGGTGTCATAACCGAGTTTTTGTAGCCCTAAGGCTAGTGCAGTGGTGCATTGACGCACTTGGTGGGCGATCGCCTTCAGTCCCTCCGGCCCATGGTAGACCGCATACATGGAGGCAATCACCGCCAGCAGGACTTGGGCCGTGCAAATATTACTGGTTGCCTTATCGCGGCGAATATGCTGTTCGCGGGTTTGTAGCGCAAGGCGGAGGGCAGGGTTGCCATTGGCATCCTTGGAGAGTCCGATAATGCGACCGGGCATTTTTCGCTGGTAGGCGGTGCTGGTGGCGAAATAAGCAGCATGGGGGCCACCGTAGCCGAGGGGAACACCAAAGCGCTGGGTATTGCCGATCGCAATATCAGCCCCCAACTCTCCCGGCGGCACCAAAAGCACCAAGCTCAGCAAATCCGCCGCCAAGGTCACCAAGCCTCCCTGATCCCGCACCTTGGCAATAAACGCCCGGTAGTCGTAAATTTGGCCATCCGTCGCAGGATACTGCAACAGAGCACCAAAAACAGGGGTGCTAAAGTCAAAGGTTTCGTGATTCCCCACAATCACTTCAATTCCCAGGGGCCATGCTCGCGTTTGAATGACCTCGATCGTTTGGGGGTGGCAGTCCTGGGAGACAAAAAAGGCGTTGGCTTTATTTTTGGCCGATCCGGCACTGAGGGACATGGCTTCTGCCGCCGCCGTTGCTTCATCCAACAGGGAGGCATTGGCCATATCCAGACCCGTTAGATCTGTAATCAGGGTTTGGAAGTTCAGCAGCGCTTCCATCCGCCCCTGGGCAATTTCAGCTTGGTAGGGGGTGTAGGCGGTGTACCAGCCCGGATTTTCCAGGATATTGCGCAAAATCACCGGGGGCGTGATGCAGGGAGAGTAGCCCATGCCGATGAAGGAGCGGTTGACCTGGTTATGCTGGGCGATCGCCTTGAGTTGGGCGAGGGCCTCACTTTCAGACAAGCCTTTTCCCAAGTTGAGGGGCTGCTTAAGACGGATAGCGGAGGGAACTGCCTCGTCAACAAGTGCTTCTAGGGTTTTGTAACCCAGGGTGTCCAACATCTGCGCGATCGCATCTGGCCCAGATCCGAGGTGGCGCTGGGCGAAGGGGGTCGAACCCAAGAGGGTGGCAGCGGTATGAGTGCGGTCGGATTGGGGGGAAAAGGTTGTCATTAGCAGTCAGGTGAGAATGGCAAGGGTGATTACAGGGGGGTACAACGGCCAAGGCTACGATCGCAAGCCTTTGATCATTGCGGACAGACAGAGTATGGAAAGATTTGTGAATCAACTTTGTAAACTTAAGTTTCGATTGTATCGACTTCGGGGAAATGGGGGTAGCCCACCCCTGCTCAACCCTGAAACGATCGCGGCGACTTTGTAGCCCTTGGGTTAGGCTTATGATTAAGAAGATCTCTTAAACCGGATCTGTTGAGGGGATCGCTTGATGCAGGCTGGTGCAGGTTAACGCAGGTTAACGCAGGTTAACGCGGGTTAACGCGGGTTGACGCGGGTTGACCCCTGATGACCCATCCACGATCGACCCCCTCGCCATCCTCCGTTTAGAGGCTTGCCCCATCACTCTCGTAAGCCCTGGGCTGTTCTGTCTGGATTGGCTGAAAAGCCCACAATCCCTAACGTATTCTCAGGATGTCAAAAACCCTATGAGTGAGTCTGTTACCCTACAGGATATTTATGCACTGTTTCAGCGCTCCCAAGCTGAGGCCGATCGTCGGTTCGCCGAGGCCGATCGCCGTGCTGCCGAATCAAGAGCTGAGGCCGATCGTCGTGCTGCCGAATCCAAGGCCGAAGCCGATCGTCGTGCTGCCGAATGGGAAAAGCAACTAACCGAAGATCGGGCGGAATGGGAAAAGCAACTTGCTGAGTTTAGGGCCGAAACCGATCGCCTTAGGGCCGAAACCGATCGCCGTGCTGCGGAACAGGAAAAGCAACTAGCCGAGGATCGGGTGGAATGGGAAAAGCAGCTAGCTGAGGATCGGGTGGAATGGGAAAAGCAGCTAGCGGAATACCAAGCTGAAACCGAACGCCGTGTTGCCGAGTGGAATCGTCAGTTAGCTGAGGCAAGTGCTACAGCCGAGCGCCATGCCACCGAAGCAAAAATCGAAGCTGAGCACTATGCTATGGAATCCAAGGCTGAGGCCGATCGTCGTGCTGCCGAATGGGATCGTCGTGCTGCGGAATCTGCCGAACGTCTGGCTCAACTGGAAGTGCTAGTAGCCCAGGCAACCCAAGCCGTCAATGGCCTCACCAGCCGCTGGGGGCAATTTGTGGAAAACTTCGTTGCACCAGGTGTCGTGCAGATTTTTCAAGACTGGGGCATTCAGGTCTACAAAACCGCACAGCGGGTTAAGGCCAGCCAGGGCGGCCAACACATTGAAATTGACGTGCTGGCCACCAATGGCCATGAAATTGTGATGGTAGAGGTGAAGTCGCGCCTGACCCAAAGGCATGTGCGGCAGTGCTTGAAAAATCTGGAGCGCTTTAAGACCTTTTTCCCAGAGTATAAAGATCACTGTTTGTATGGGGCGATCGCCGCGATCGAAATTGATGAGCAAGTCGATAGCTTCGCCCATAAACAGGGACTGTTCGTCATTCAGCAGGCTGGGAACAATATTGCGATTTCCAACCCTCCCACGTTCAAACCACGGACTTGGTAGGACAGGCGGGGAAGACGGATCATATAAACCAGCAATCCCAAGCAGCTCCCCGTCAAGCCTTACCAGGCAAAGTCATAGAGCCGGAACGTTAAACTCCCAATCTCCCGCTCTGGGTTATAGCGCAAGGCCACATTAAAGGCGCGACGCTGGTACTCTAGGCTGTAATCTCGGTTAAATTCCTCCCCTGTGTCTAAATTCACGCCGGTTTGAAATCCTGCCAGGATCGGCCCATAAATCTGTTGACGAATCCCCACCCCAATCGCCTGACTATCAGCAATGCGATCGAACAAAAAGGGCGACTCACTCGCTTGGACTGCGCGGCTGTAGCTGACGTTGAGCTGGGTATAGTCAAACCAGCGACGGGAGTGGTGACCAAAGGTTCCTGTCACCCCCACAGACCCCGTGAGAGATTCCTGGGTATCACCGCTACTATAGCCGCTAAAAATGCCGGTTAGGCCCGTATTGAGGGTGATATTGGGGGTAATGGGCACAGGGGTATAGCGCAGCCCCAGGGTCGGCGTTGCGGGGAGCGGTTCGCCCTGCCAGAGGGTAAAGCCCCGGCCTAGGGTGACACTGGCCTGGTAACGGGTCAGGTCTACACGGTTATTGCTGCGCACGGGCTTGAGGAGTTCAGATCGATCGGTATCTGCCGTAATAAACTGAATCCCCCCTTGGTAGCGCAAAGTTACACCAGAATTGCCCAAAATAAAGGTGGGGCTGTACAGGACGGCCCCTAGGCTACTGTGGATGGTTTGGTAGCCGAGGGAACCATTGAAGAGTTGATCGCGGTAGCTGGCTTCCAGGGCTAGGGTATGGCGTAGCGGTAGGGACTGTTGCAGCCGCAAATTGCCCCGGAAGGTTTGCTCAAACTGTTCTGTGCCGATCGCCCCCAAATCCGTAGCGACAAAATTCCCTGTGACGGTGGTACCCGATCGGATTTGTGCCCAGAGGCTCCCCTTGAGGGCAAAGGAGCTAAGCACTGGGATTGGATCCTCAGGATCGGCATCGGTAGTGCTATTAAAAAGGGTTTTTTGTAAGAGAAACTGCGGTGTAAAGGCAATACGCAGATTATCGCGGGAAACTGGCTCAAAGGTGCGCTCAATAAACAAACCGCCGCGATCGTTGCCCTCATAGCCAATATTAAACAGCCCCGCATCCTGTGCCCGTCGATCGATCAGCACCCGATCGCGAAAGGTCGGCAAAACTAAACCATTGTCAAAGATATACCGGGGCTGATCGGCACGGACTTCGCTGACCAAGGGCGTAATTTCTCGATAGTCCAGGTTATTAGTGCGAAGCCGAAACTGACCGGGTTCAAAGGGATCGTTGCTGAGGATCGCGCGATCGGCCACCCAACCATCGGGCAACAGATCGACCCGCTCGGCTTGGTAGCGCCAATGGTTAATGGTGCCGGTTTGGCGGAAGCTGCTGATTTCTAGGGGTGCGGAGACAACGTTTTCGGGGTTGCCGTTGGTGGTGTCTGTGGCCCCGAAGCTGGTGCCAAATCCCGTGGTGATGAGGGTTTCGCCGACTAAGCGGGGCTGAACGAGGGGGGGATTTTCGGGGAAGAGCAAAGCGGGATCGTCGGCGGGCAAGCCCTGGGAGGGAGTTGCGCCAAAGTCCAAGTCCTGGGTGCTTTCGGCATTGAAAATCTGACCCGTGGCGGGTTCCACAATGCCCCGCTCCTGGAGCAGGTTATATTCCAAATAGTCGCCATTGATGCGCTGTTGGCCCCGCCGAAATTTAACGTTGCCTTCGGCCCGCACAAATTTGGTTGCGACATTGTACTGAATCCGATCGGCCACGATCGCCCCGCCATTGAAGCGCAGGAACGCATTACCCTCGGCGACCATAATTTGGCGACGACGATCGAAGGCTTGGCGATCGGCCTTGAGGTCAATCAGGCTGAGATTATTGGGGCTAATGCCTTCAAGGGGGACACGATCGGCGGCGGGGTCCAGGCTAGGGTCATCTAAGCTAGGGTCATCTAAGCTAGGATCATCCAGGCTAGGGATTTCAGAAGGGATTTCAGAGCCGGTACGGTCGAGGTTGCGTGGATCCACAAGTTGAGGATCAATCTGGTCACCCAAGCGCTCTGTTTCTGCCCCAATCTGCGCCTCTAGGCTCCGATCGCCTTGGATCCCTTCCAAGTAAACCGTCGGGTCTGCTGCCGGAGCGATCTCGGCTGGATCGATCGGGACCGACTCGATCGGGGCTGGATCAACAGAAACTTGCGCGAGGTCGATAGCTGCCGGAGCGATCGGGGCTAGCTCGATCGGGGCTGAATCAAAGGACGAGGGAGCAATCCGCCTCGGTTCTGGCTGAAGCGCTGCTGACTGGAGTGCTTCGCGCTGTCTAGGCCGCGCTCCTATGCGGTTTTCCTGGGATAGCCTGGGGCTAGAGGTTGGGGCAGAGGGATCGACGGGGGGAGTGGCTAGATCTAGGGGTTCTCCCCAGGTGAGGAGGGGTGGGGGGGAAGATTGCGAGGATTGCGGGGAATCTGGGGTAAAGGGAGGGGGAAGAGAGGGGGTAATGGATGGAGGCCACGATCGCGCAGGGAAGCGGGGGGAAGAGCTGGGGAGAGCGGGCGATCGGGTGCGGTTGGGGGAGGCAGGCGTGGGCGCAAAAGCTTGAGGGGAAGCCGTGAAGTCCCGCTGGGCCAAGGTTGGACTGGCTTCAGGGGGGTGGACTTCGGGCTGGCTGGCACTGGGGGCAAGGGCCGATCGTGGGGCGATCGCCGGAGGGGTAGGCGTTGGGGTATGGGGTACGGGGATATTAGGCGCTGAAGTCTTGAGCGCTGAAGTCTTGGGCGCTGAGGTATCGGGCGCTAGGGTATCGGGCGCTGAGGTATCAGGCGCTAGGGTATCAGGCACTAGGGTATCAGGCACTGAAAGACTAGGCACAGAAAAACCGGGCACCATAGCACCTAGATCCTGGGCGATCCTGCTGTCCGTTGCTGCGGTCGCGGGGGAAGAGCCAACCTGCCCAGGGGAGGGGGGCAACAGATCCGCCGCCACATAACTGAAAGATTCAGGGCGATCGGCCACGACTTGGACCAGGGCCACATTTTCCATCGTTTCCGCTGGATCTGGCCCCGGATTTGGCACATAGAGAAAATCAATCATGACGCTCCACACACAGCGATGGCGGATCCCCAAGAGACGATCAATCCCTGGGCCACCAGATCGTTTTATAACCGCTATAACACACCAGTTAATAAAAAAGGTACGTCTAGCGTACCTTTTCAGTCCTTAAGAGTCTTCAACCTGAAGAAACGATCGTCAAACCTTGAGCGGGTCAATGTTGAATTTCGACATAACCTCGCGCAAAAGAGAGAATTCGATCGCAATCTTAAGGAATGGGGATTTCAATTGTAAAGGGCATTTGGGGCTAGGATCTGCACTCTGAGGTACAAAACAAAGTCTAGAGCTTCAGAGTTCTAATCTGCCAACGAGGGCACCCCAATGGGGGGTTTACCGCTCTAGGTCAGCATCCTTACGGCTGGGAGTCCGGGACGGGTCGCCGGATAGGAACCCAAACACGAATAGGGCCACGAAAAAGGAAACGGTTACATAAACAAGGATTTTTAAGGCTTCCATTGTTAAGATCTCCGACAAGTTAGGCACTCAACAGCCACACCATCATACCGAAAGAGGGGAGTCTATAGCTGTAACCGGCTAGAGATTTAGGAGGGGCAACGGCAGAACTGTAGCTTTTGATACAAAATGCTGTGACTATGCCATCACCGATCGCGGGGGACCGATCGCTCAAGACCGGCCATAGAGGGTTTTCCACTCTGGGAACTGGCGATTCAGCAGCAGACAAAGTTCTTCCGTTTGCTCCAACAGAATGGGCCGCAGATACTCAATGGCCTCGTCGGCCTGGTCCATGGTCCGGGGGACCGGCTTGGTGAGCTTACGGAGCTGCCGCTTGGCGATCGGGGGAATTGCCGCAGTGATCAAGCGCCAAAAGGGCGTTTGGCGCAGCAGAGCAACCAAGGGCGCACCAATAAAACGGCTCACCTGCTCTTGGCCTGGGTTGTACTGCCCTGAGTCCGTGACCACAAAATTGGGATCCACACCGAGCCACTCAAACAAAGCCCTCAGGGTTGACTCTTGATCAGCAATTAGGGCTTCTAGGGTGAGGGTATACACGCGATCGGGGCCAAAAAGATTGAGATAGGGTTTCAGTTGCAGAGCATAATGACCCACCGCCACGATTTCCGGTTCATTCCGAATTGTCGTGAGCAAATCCCGGCCTTCTAAATACTGTTTGACCCGTTCCCAGTAATGACTTAAAGCCCGCTCCACTGGGTCTCTCATAATATAAATAATGCGTGCCTCAGGGCTAAAGGCCGCAATCCGCGCCGGAACCCCTGGAAACTCCGGGATTTTACTGTAGTCCGTTGAAGATTCCCCGACAAATTTCTCGTTTTTTGCCTCTTTGAAAAGATCGAGATAGTCCTGCTCGGTTTTGCTGACCATCGGTTGCTGGGGCCGAGATAGCCCGGAGAAATACTGAGGTTCCTTGAGGGAACTCATGAAAATGTCGGGATGTGCCGCCAAGTAGTTATGGAGGGAGGTGGTTCCCGACTTCATTGCGCCAACAATAAAGAGATTCGGAATTCTTGGACTCATGGGTGTTTGCTCAGTTGCGTGAATCACTCCGGTAGCCGATGGGCTTCAGGTTTGGGCGTAGGTGCGGAAGAGGAGCGCTAGCTTTTCCGCTTCTAGGGCCAGATTAAAATCTGCTTCTACCTTAGCCCGCCCAGCAGCCCCCATGCGCGATCGCTGTTCAGGGCTATTTAACAAAGCCACGATCGCCGCCGTCAGCACTTCTGCGGATCCGGGCGGCACCACATAGCCACTCACCCCCGCCTCCACCAACTCACTCACCCCCGCCACCTGGGTCGCCACCACCGGCACCGAAGCCGCCATCGCCTCCATCAGCGAAACCGGCACCCCCTCCGCAAAGCTGGGCAAGACAAAAACATCGGTTTCCCGCAGATATTGGCGCACTTCCTGCTGGGACCGGTAGCCGACAAAATCCACCTGATTAGACAGACCATACTGCGCAACCCACTGCTCCCACTCCCGCCGCGAGGGACCATCCCCCACGATCGTCAACGTAACATCGGGATGGCTTTCCTGGACCGATCGCAGGCTTTCTAACAAAACGGGGACTCCTTTTTCCGGGGAGAGGCGACCGACATAGAGGAGGCGCTTGCGATCGGGGCTGTGGGTAGAGGGCAGGTAGAGGCGGGGTTCTACGCCACAGTGGACAATGTGCAGGCTGGACCAATAGGAAATAGGAGCGAAGTAGAAGCCTTGGCTGCGGCAAAAATGGCTAATACAGACGACAAACTTGGCGCGTTGCAGTTTTTCCGGCAAACACCAGCGGTAGGGTTCAAAAAAGATATGGGGGCCATGCATCGTGAAGCTAAAGCCAAAGCCCCCTAGTTCTGCCGCTAGCATGGCAACAGTGCAGCTAGAGGAGGCAATGTGGTTGTGGAGGTGCTTAATGCGGCGTTTTTGCAGTTGATCGGCCAGGATTCCCGCTTCAATAAAGTAAAAAAGCTGGTAGAGCAAGCCCCGCAGTCCGGGTTGGCTGGTTTTGAGGGCAAGGCCGATCGCGCCCAGATAACGCAGGGGCGATCGGACCAGGAGTTGCAGATGGGCAAGGCTCACATTAACCACATTGGGCGGCAGGAGGTAATAGGTATTAGCCCGTTCTTCTTGCTGCTCTGGCCCCACAAGGTGCTCTGTACCGGCGCGTCGTACCGAAAAGGTGTGGATTTCTAGCCCTTGCTGCCGCAGAAGGGCAACTTCCCGCTGAATAAAGGTGTCAGTAGCACGGGGATATTGGCCGGACAGGTAGGCAATACGCATGGGGGTTCGCTCAGGGGTTTGCTCAGGGGTTTGCTCAACCGGAGATCAACCACATCTAGGTTGAGACAGGCGCAGATTCAGGTTGGGGAGTACAGATCCGGTAGGGGCAATCCCCCCGTGGTTGCCCTGGTTAGGGATAGGGATTCGGTCGGGGCAATCCCCCCGTGGTTGCCCTGGTTAGGGATTCGGTCGGGGCAATCCCCCCGTGGTTGCCCTGGTTTAACACAACCTTAGGCCACAAACCTTAGGCCGCAGGGGTAAGCACGGTCTCGGCAGCAACACCAAACAGGCCCGCAAACAGCCCCAGCCCCTCGATCGACCCCAAAGCCGGATCAGCAGCCCGTTCCGGGTGGGGCATCATTCCCAAAATATTCCCCGCCTCATTGCAAATTCCGGCAATATCACAGGCAGATCCATTGGGATTGTGGCCGGGGGCATAGCGGAAGAGGATTTGGCCCTTTTCCGCTAGGGTTTGCAGGGTAGTTTCATCGGCATAGTAGCAGCCTTCCCCGTGGGCGATCGGCAAAGTAATCCCAGAAGTTTCGGGACCATAGCCACGAGTCCAGGGGGTGTCGGGGCGATCGATCGTCAGGGGAACCCGATCGCAAACAAAATGCAGTCCCCGATTGCGCACCAGGGCACCGGGCAGGAGGCCGATTTCAGTCAAAATTTGGAAGCCATTGCAAACGCCCAAAACTAAACCTCCGGCATTGGCATGGGCAACGGTGGCGGTCATGGCGGGGGAGAAGCGGGCGATCGCCCCACAGCGCAGATAATCCCCATAGCTAAAGCCACCGGGCACAATAACCAAATCGACCCCGCCGAGGTCGGAGTCCTCATGCCAAATCATGCGGGTGGGCTGACCGAAAATGCCTTGGGTAATCCACTGCATGTCCCGATCGCAGTTGGATCCCGGAAAGACGATAATGCCGACGTTCATTATTCTTTTTCTGTAAAGGGTTCTGGGGGGCGGGGGATTAGGGAGGCCGATTGCAAATCGGCGATCCCAGGGGGCGGGGGATTAGGCGGGTTGTAGCTCGAAGCGGTAGTTTTCGATGACCGGGTTGGCGAGGAGTTGGTCACAAATGATGTGGAGTTGTTCTTCAGCGGTGGAACGATCGGCGGCGGATAAGCGCAACTCAATATATTTACCAATCCGAACCTGCTCAACCCCGTCATAGCCCATATGGCTTAGGCCAGCCTGTACAGCCGTTCCGGCGGGGTCCAAAACCGAGGGCCGCAGGGTAACGTAAATTTGGGCTTGGTAGGTTTGCAAAGCAGTGGAGGGGGGAGCGGTCTGTGTCACGGGGGGATACCTAGCGGGGAAAAGGGTTGCTGGGAAAGGGGTTCAAGCGTTTTGGCGAGAAGCCCGGTGAGGACGGTAAAGCCTAAAGTTGGGAAACTCAACCGTCCCCATTAGACCCTGTGGGGATTCGCCTTGTCTAGGGGCGCACTGGCTTAGGAGGCGGTCTCGACGGGTTCGGGGGTGGGGGACTGTTGCCCTAGGGATGCTTTGAGTTCGGCGGCTTTGCGCTCTTCATCCAGGCGACGTTTGCGGGCGTAGAGCTGGATGGTGACGGCCATGAGCAGAACAAGGCCAAAGATGAGCCAGACGGTGCCGCTGGTGGGGAGGCTGTCTTTGAAGACGGCGAGGAGGACGATCGCCACCAGCAACAGGGTAGGGGCTTCGTTGAGTGCCCGCAGTTGTTTGCTACCCCAGCGACAGGTTCCGGCTTCGAGCTGCCGCATCAGCCGCCCACAGAAGAAGTGGTAGGCTACCAGGAGGACGACAAGGCTTAATTTAAGGTGTAACCAGCGATTGTGGAGCCAGTCGGGCTGGCTCACCAGGAGGCCGATCGCCATGGCGACGGTGACGGCCATGCCGGGGGTGGTAATAATGTTGTAGAGGCGCTTCTCCATGATCAAATACTGATCTTTGAGAATGCTTTGGGCCGGTTCCGGTTGGGCTTCGGCTTCGACATGGTAGATAAAGAGCCGCACGAGGTAAAAGAGTCCGGCAAACCACACCACGACACCGATGATGTGGAAGGCTTTGAACCAGAGATACGCCATAATCATTCCCTATTCGATCGTTGGTTTGAGGCAGTCTTCACTATCCAATAGGGGCGGGAGTCTAAACAAGTTTTAGTTAAAAAATGCAAAGTAAATGGTTTAACACGGCTGGCCCTTGCCAAGCTGATCTGCACTATATGCTGCCCCCTACGGGTCGCCTTCCGGCTCTGGGTCCGCTGATTGACCAATTGGGCTATTTTGTGATCCATGCGCCCCGCCAGGTGGGGAAGACGACGGCAATGTTGGCTTTGGCCCAAGAGCTAACAGCGAGGGGTGACTATACGGCAGTGATGCTGTCGGTGGAGGTGGGGGCTGCGTTTCCAGATCAGCCGGAGAAGGCGGAAGCGGTAATTCTTGGATCTTGGCAAGATGCCATTGAGGTTTGGCTACCAGAGGCGTTACAGCCCCGTTTTGCGCACGATCGGCGGGAAGGTCAACATCTTGGGGCTTTTCTGAAACAGTGGTCCCGAACCTCGCCCCGTCCTTTGGTGGTGTTTATTGATGAGGTGGATTCTCTGCAAGACCAGACGTTGGTGTTTTTTCTACGCCAATTGCGGGATGGTTATGCCCGTCGCCCCCAGGGATTTCCCCATGCCTTGGGGCTGATTGGGATGCGGGATGTGCGGGACTATAAGGTGAGATCGGGGGGGAGCGATCGGCTCAATACGGCGAGTCCCTTCAATATTAAAGTGGAATCGCTAACGATTGAAAATTTTACCTTTGAGGAGATCCGAGCACTGTATCAGCAGCATACAGCAGCAACGGGGCAGGTTTTTACGCCTGAGGCGCTGGAGCGGGTGTTTTATCTAACGGATGGCCAGCCGTGGTTGGTGAATGCGCTGGCGCGTCAGGCGACTGAGGTTCTGGTGCGGGAGCGGGAAGAACCGATTACGCGGACAGTAGTTGAGCAAGCAAAAGAGCTTCTGATTCAGCGTCAGGATACACATTTAGATAGTTTATCCGAGCGGTTGCGGGAAAACCGAGTAAGGGCGGTGATTGAGCCGATTTTAGCGGGGACGGATTTACCGAATGTGCCAGCGGATGATCTCCGTTATGTTTTGGATTTGGGGCTATGCCGAGATAATCGGGGTAATGGCTTGGAAATTGCCAACCCAATGTATAAGGAAGTGTTGCCCCGTGTTTTGAGTTATACGACCCAGGCTTCGATCGGGACGATCGAACCCCGCTGGTTAGGTCCACAGGGTCAGTTCTTACCAGACCAGTTACTCGACGCTTTTCTCGATTTTTGGAAGCAACATGGTGAGCCGTTGTTCAAAAGTGCGCCTTATCATGAAATTGCACCCCATTTGGTGCTCATGGCGTTTTTGCACCGGGTGGTGAATGGGGGCGGGAGTTTGGAGCGGGAGTATGCGATCGGCTCTGGCCGGATGGATCTGTGTTTGCGCTATGGGGGGGTGACGTTGGGGATGGAGCTAAAGGTGTGGCAACCGGGCAAGCCGGACCCACTGGGGCAGGGATTGGAGCAGATCGATCGCTATTTGGCGGGTTTGGGGCTAGAAACGGGCTGGTTGGTAATTTTCGATCGTCGTCCCAATTTGCCGCCTTTGAGCGATCGAACAACGACTGAACGGGCAACCAGTCCAGGGGGCCGATCGATCGTCGTCATTCGCGGGTAAGCCAAGAACAAATTTAAAAAGCTGTGGGATATTAAGGGAGAGGACTTCAGGCAGCCCTCAGTGTATAAAAAGGCAGGAACCGCAACAAAAGCGTTATCAAGCAGGGCTTGTCATTTTCTCAATTCTTCGTAAAACTAGGGGACAAGTTTGTCCTCCTCTCTCTAGTTTTGGTATTCTCTCGTGGCCTATTGTCTCAACCCCCAATGTCCTAATCCAGAACTTCCTGGTACGTCTGACAGTTGTCAACACTGTGGTTCTTTGCTGCTGCTTCAGGGGCGCTATCGAGCACTGTCAATGATTGGCAGCGGAGGCTTTGGCAAGACCTTTAAAGCGCAGGATGAAGGCAAGCCATCGCGGCCTCTTTGTGTGATTAAGCAGT